>JBEKWQ010000037.1:0-10579 GCA_049512875.1 Acidimicrobiales bacterium | reverse complement strand
CCGTGCCACCAAAGATGGCGGTCATGGCGATCTTGGACTTTTCTAAATCCGCGGGGATGATCGTGACACTCGGCCAGCCAATGAAGGCGGCGTGGGCGGCGACCGACGTGGCGAGGTTGCCCGTCGAAGCACAAGCGGCGGTGCTAAAGCCCAGGCGACGCGCACTCGATAGGGCGACCGACACCACGCGGTCCTTGAACGAACCGGTCGGGTTACGGGTGTCGTCCTTCAGCCAGAGTTCCTTCAGACCGAGGATCTCTCCGAGTCGCGACGCGCGACGTAGCGGCGTCCAGCCCGCTCCGAGGTCGACGGCCTGAGTGCCCGGGTCGGGCAGCAGTGCCGCGTAACGCCAGATGGAACCGGGCCCGTCCATGATCGAGGATCGGGTGACCTGGGACCTCGCCGCTTCGAGGTCGTAGGCGACCTCGAGTGGCCCGAAGCAGTATTCACATGAGTAGCGGGCCTCACCGGGGTAGGCGGTACCGCACTCTCGACATAGAAGACCTGTGGCGAAACTCATAACTCCCTTTTCATCGATCGGGCTTTGGCACCTGGTGTGCTGAGGGTTGCTCACTTACACACTGGTTGTCGCGACTTCAAAGGGCCCGCCCCTCAGTCGCTCTTGATGACCACCCAATTCTTACGGACTGCGAGGCCCGTGTCAAGTACGGAATCGGGGCCGGTCGCCCTAGTCTTTGGATGATGACGGCCTCTGACGCTCCCTGGACACTGGACCGAGACCAGTTCGACCTGGGCAAGGTGGTGATGCTCAAGGCGAAGACCTCGGTGGCGGTCGTTATTCCCGCGAAGAACGAAGCGGACACCATCGGCGCGGTACTCGAAGCGGTACGCCATTACGAGGAGTTCGTCGACGAACTCGTCGTTGTTGACGACCACTCCAATGACGATACCGCGACGGTCGCCGAGCACCACGGCGCCAAGGTCCTCCACCTCGAAGGAAGGGGGGGTAAGGGCGAAGCGATGAAGGCCGGTCTCGCGGCGACGTCCTCGGAAATCGTGGTCTTCCTCGACGCCGACGTACTCAATACCACGACGGAATTCGTGCCTCGCCTCGTCCAACCACTCCTCGAGCGACGCGACATAGAACTCGTGAAGGGCTACTACGAGCGACCGCTTCACAACATGCCTACGGGCGGTGGCCGCGTGAACGAGCTCGCGGCGCGGCCGATCCTCGCGTTGCTCTACCCCGGTCTCGGAGAGATTCGCCAACCCCTCGCGGGCGAGACCGCTTCGCGACGAAGTGCCCTCGAATCGATCACCCTCGAGTCCGCCTACGGCGTCGAGATCGCGCTCCTGATCGACATCGCGCGCCAGTACGGCGTGCATAGCCTCGCCCAAGTGGACCTCGGCGTGCGACGCCACCGGAACCGACCGCTCGAAGAGTTGCGTCCCATGGCGGTCGACGTCTTACGTGCGGCACTCGGAAGGTTCAAGGTGGCCCTACCGCCGCAGGCCTGATCAGTGTTTGATCGCGACGTCGGGGCCCAAGACCACGATGACGTCATCCCCCGAAGCACCAGACACCGGGTTCAGCCCGTTGAGAGGTTGAATCGCCGAAGTGGAGACTTTGATCTCACTGGCGATCTCCTGGGCCGCCCACAAGAAGCCGGGGTTGTAATAGATCGTTGTCGCGGTGACCTTCGGCCCGTTCACTTGGGGCAGGGCATCCCAATTAAGCGCCTCGAGTTGTTGGGTGTACGTGCGAGCGAGTCCTGAAACGGCAGTGCCATTTGCAACCTGCACTGGCACTTTGTTCTTAGGAAGCGTCGTTGAAGTAGAGGTGCCCCCATTCGAAGATGCGAGCGTCGTCGTGGTGGTCGCAGAGTTTGGCGCGGCGGGACTAGTCGAGCGCAGCATGAGATACGTCGCGCCCACGAAGAGCAGCAGGATGATAATCACTACGCCCAAAGCAGGTTGATAGTGCGAGCCGCCGCCCTTGGATTGGTGTTGTGGATACGACGGGTCACTCATCCGGTTAACTCTATTCCGAGTAGAGAAGTTTAACTAACCTAGGATTTCGCCAGCCGGTGTGGCGCAGTCTGGCAGCGCAGGCGATTTGTAATCGTCAGGTCGGGGGTTCGAATCCCTCCACCGGCACAAGGGAGGAAAGATGAAAAAACAGGAGAAAACTGAAGGCATAGTCAAGGAGTTCCAAGCATTCGCGTTCCGAGCCAACGTGATGGATCTCGCAATTGCGGTCGCCTTGGGGGCGGCATTCACTGCCGTCGTGACCGCATTCGTCGAAGGATTGCTGACCCCGCTTATCGCGGCGATCTTCGGTAAGGCCAATTTCACCACGTTGTCCTTCACGGTGAACCACAGTGAATTCCAATATGGAATGGTTATCAATGCGGCCATCACTTTGCTTATGGTGGCGGCTGCGCTGTTCTTCTTCGTAGTCAAGCCCATGATGGTTTTCCGCCGTCGCCTCGGACAGGCAACGACACCTCCGCCCCCTATGGCCGAATGCCCTTCGTGCTTCACGGAAGTCGACCTTCGCGCACGACGCTGCCCGGCGTGCACTGAGAAACTGGCCGCGGGCTGGGGACAGTAACTACAGCTTCAGGAAGATCTCCACTCGCCGAAAAGCGGGGCTATTCGTGTCCTTGATCAGACCCTCACCCGTCGCGTGCATCACAACTGGTTCGACGTGGAGCGCGACGAGCGCACCACGCAAGTAGTTCTCTACCGCGGTCGCCCTTCGTTCACTAAGGGTCTTGGCGTTAGCGCCCTTCTCAGTCGCTAGCGAGTAACCGAACATCGAGGCCGACGCAAAGTCCTTTGTCTTCATGCCACTCGCGATGTTGTGGATCTGCCTTCGTATCGTTGGGCCCAGGACTGATGATCCACGAGGAAACGGTCCGACAGCTCCCGCGAGTTCGGATACCACCGGAGTTTTCCCAGCGACCGTCCAGACTGCGTAAAGCGTCGCTGAACCTGTGACGACGTAGGGCGCGCCTGCGGAGTACACCAACGACTGCGAAGTTGAAGTGGGGCTCCAACCTCCAAAGACAAAACCGGTATTAAGTAGACCTACCCCGGTCGGAAGTGTTTGCGTCAAACCTGCAGGTGCAGAAATTGATGGGACAGTTCCGGATCCACCATTTGCTGAGAATGAAATTGAATCGGAACTACCGGCGGTCCATTGAGCAAACAGAGTAAGTGAAGAGCTCGGGATGAACGAAGTGCCACCCAAACCCACCAAAGAACCTCCCGTTGAAGCAGTGAACCAGCCAGTTTGACTGAACCCTTCATAAGTCAACGAACTCGCCGAAGGTAGCTGGACGGATGAACCCGAAGTTACGGTTACTGGACTCAAGGTCCCCGTTCCTCCACCATCGTTGAAGCTGACTGTGAACATCCCCCCAGTAATAGTTGTGGTTGTCGTCGCGTCTGCAGTCCACTGAGCGTACAGCGTTATGTCATTTCCAAAGTCAAACAGAGCTCCATTCGCATATGAAGTGCCACTCCCATCCGGCGCAGTATTCCAATTGCTGAATGAAAAGCCAGGACGCGTGAATGTGGGTGCTAGATCAGAGAACAATGTCAAGTCGGAAGGAACGTTTCTCGACTCATACGTGCTTACAGCATCGCCTGAGCTTGCATTTTCGAAGAAAGTCACGGCGTTGAATCCCTGAGACCATTGGGCGAATAGGTCAAGATTTGCCGTAAAAGAATACGAAGAGCCGTCCGCATAAGACGCCCCACCTCCGTTTGCCAAAGTATTCCAGCCCTCAAATATAGAACCGGGGTTTGAAAAAGCAGGACTCAAATCCGCATAAGTAGTCAGATCAGAAGGTGCGTTCAGAGACTCGTATGTACTCACGTCGTCACTCGGGCTGTCATTTTCGTGAAAAGTCACCGCGTAAAAGGGGCTGATGGTTCCTTGTGCCACAGCAGGGAGAAATACCGCGAAAGCTAGAACGACGGCAACTACTGCAATGAGACGTCGAGAGGAGGTAGCGAGCCAGTTTCGCATCATGATCCTTCAGTTAGAGGAATGTGCGTCTGGGCAAACAGCCGTACTTACAACATCACCAGTTGCCGCATTGAGTGTTCGTGCCACGGTCCAATGACGATTCAACTTCTATTCGAATCATAGACACAACGGTCGCGCCGCGATCAGAGACGAATTAATTCTCCAAATGAATTCTGCGCTGACGCGCAACCTCGAAAGCAGCAATCGACAGTGCCACACCCGCATTGAGTGAGCTAATCCGACCCAATTGCGGTATGGCGACCGTTGCCGCGCACCTTTTGCGAGTTAAGGTCGAAAGACCTTTTTCTTCTCCGCCGACGATGAGTGCGACCGGAACGGACCCCAGGTCTAGGTCGTAGAGGGAATTCTTCGAATCACCCGCGAGCCCGACCGTGAAGACCCCGGCCTTGTTCAACTGATCGATCGCCGATGGCACGCCACCCACGTCAGAGAACGTGAGGTACTCGATGGCCCCCGCAGCAGTCTTGGTCACCGTTGGTGAGATACGGGCCGAACGGTGCCGGGGCACGACGACGCCGGTGACACCCGCCCCGTCGGCGCTTCGAAGCATGGCGCCGAGATTGCGCGGATCGGTCACTCCGTCACACACCAACAAGAACGGACGCTGGTCTTCGAGGAGCGTTTCCAGAGGAACGGTCTCCAAACGGGCGGCGAAGGCGAGGACGCCCTGGTGACCTTCGGTTCGCGCTTCGCGGTCGAGACGAGCCATCGAGACAACCTGCACGGGCACGCGCAGTCGTTGCGCCTCGAGTTCGATGGCGTCCAGAATGTCTGACGGGTCTTGAGCCTCGGCGACGTAGATCCGCTCGACGGTTCGCCGCCGCGCCTTTAACAGCTCGAGCACGGCGTGTCGACCTTCAACCTGTTCGCCGCCGAGACCTTCCTTGTCACGGGCGGGCGCGCGACGAGGTCCGCCGACTTGACCACCGAGGAGTGGGCGCCCTCCCTGGCGAGAAGGTCGCCCCTTGGGCGCACCACGGCGCGGCGCGGGACGAGGACTCACGAGAGCTCGTCGATCAAGACGACCGCGCTCGCGCCGATGCCCTCTTCGCGACCCAACGCCCCGAGGCCCTCGACGGTCGTTGCCTTGACCGACACCGTCGTTCCCACGACCTGGGACAGTCGTTCGGACATCGTGGGGATGAACCACGCCAACTTTGGTTGCTCGGCGATGATCGTGAGATCCGCGGACACCACTCGGTAGCCCGCGCCCGCGAGGAGTTCATTCGTCGCACTCAGCATGTCCGAGGACTTGGCCCCGGCGTAACGGGGGTCGGTCGGGGGAAAATGGTGGCCGATGTCGCCGAGGTTCGCCGCCCCGAGCAGCGCGTCGATGAGTGCGTGGGTCGCCACGTCGGCGTCGGAATGGCCCTCGAGACCAACGGCGTCGGGAATCAGGACGAGCCCGAGCCACAGTTCGCGCGACGGGTCGGTACTGAAGCGGTGCACGTCGATGCCTTGGCCAATCCTCATTGGCTACCTCGCACGGTTTCGATCACCCGTCGCAGATCCGAGGGACTGGTGATCTTGATGTTCTGTGGCTCACCGGGAACGACGACGACCTGTTCATGAAGTGACTCGACGAGCGCCGCGTCGTCGGTGGCGTCGTTCGAGGCGGCGTGGGCGCGTTCGAGGGTCGTGCGACGAAACGCTTGCGGGGTCTGGACGGTCACGAGATCCTCACGAGCGACGGTCGCGTCAACAATCGTCACGTCGCCGACCCGGCGCACACGTTTGACGGTGTCGGTGATCCCCAGTCCGGGCACGGCACCGCACGCGCCGTTCTTCACGGCGTCGACTACGAGATGGAAGAGTTCAGGTGAGGCGAGGGGACGAGCCGCGTCGTGCACGACCACGATGTCCGCGTCGGTGCACGCCACGAGGCCACAACGCACTGACGCCGCGCGCGAACTACCACCCGTAACCACGACGTCGGCACCTTCGCCGGTGCCGTCGTAGTCGGCTGGCACCACGAGGACGACCTTGGAGGCGACGCTGCGCGCACCGCGGACGCTTCGACGAGCCACGGACTCGTTGTCCAGGTCCGCAAACTGCTTGAGCCCGCCGAAGCGCGCCCCCTGACCGGCGGCCACGACGATGGCGGCCACCGTCATTGCTAGGGAAGAACTGAGGCGAGCTTTTCTTCAGCCGCTTCAGTGTCGACGTTCAAGGCGAAGGTCAACTCCGAGACGAGGATCTGGCGAGCGCGGGTCAGCATTCGCTTTTCCCCCGCGGACAGGCCCTTGTCCTTGTCGCGAATCGATAAATTACGCACGACTTCGGCGACTTGGTAGATGTCGCCCGAGCGCAACTTCTCGGAGTGGTTCTTGAACCGGCGGGACCAGTTGGTGGGCATGCGTGCTTCCTTCTTGCGTAGCACGGCAAAGACCTCCTCCACCTCCTCGTCGTTGATCACGTCACGCAGTCCCACCGACTCGGCGTTGGCGACCGGCACCATCAGCACCAGGTCGGTATAGGCGACCTTCAACTTGAGGTAATCCTGTTTGACGTCAAAGGCCGTCATTTTCTCGATTTTCTCGACCGTGCAGGCGCCGTGGTGTGGGTAGACGAGGCGATCTCCCTTTTTGTATTTACGAGGGGCCATAAATCGGGTTCTCCTAAGAAGAAATTCCGCCAGAAGGGGCGAGGGGGGATTTACTATTCTACCGCACTTTGGCGACTTCGTGACGTCGGGCGGCCTCCAAAGCGTCAACGAGCGTGGCACAACGTTCGATTCGAATTCCCGCCACGTCCTCGAGCTCACCCCCCTGGGGCACGATCACGACGCGAGCCCCGAGACGCTTGGCTTCGCGCACCCGACGCGTCAGACCCGCGACGCAGCGAAGTTCACCCGCCAGTCCGACCTCCCCGACGCTGGTGAGCGCCCGGGCGACGGCGAAACCTTGCGCCGCCGAGGCGACCGCGAGAGCGAGCGCGACGTCCACGCCGGGTTCGAGCGCGGGCAGTCCCCCGGCACTCGCGGCGAAGACGTCACACGTGCTGGTATCGATGCCACAACGCACTTCAAGCACCGCGAGTAACAGGCTGAGGCGCTGGGACGACAATTGGTGCGCAACCCGGCGAGGGGCCCCCGAACCCGAGGCGACCAGCGCCTGGATCTCTACGAGCAACGAACGTGACCCGTCGGTGGCGATACCCATCGCGACTCCTGGAACCTCAAGGTCCACGCCACCGAGCGCGAGTGACGCTTCGGGCAGTTCGCGAAGACCGTCGTTCACCATCTCGAGCAGACCAACCTCACTCGTCGTGCCAAAGCGGTGCTTCAGTGCCCGCAGCACCCGAAGTGACCCTTCACGCTCACCTTCGATTCGAAGCACCGTGTCGACCAGATGCTCGAGGGTCCGCGGACCAGCGAGCTCGCCGTCCTTGGTCACGTGGCCCACGAGCACAAGCGAGGAACCCGTCGACTTCGCCGAGGCGCACAACCGTTCGGCGCCGTGGCGAATCTGGGGCACGGAGCCCGCGACGCTCGAAAGCCCCGGATCACTCATTGCGGCAATCGAGTCGACCACGCACAGCGCGGGCCGAATTGACCTGATCAAGGCCTCGGCGTCGGGGACGTTCGTCGTCGCACAGACCAGCAGGTTCGAGGGCACGTCGCCAAGTCGTGCGGCGCGCGAAGCGACTTGGCCCGTCGATTCCTCTGCCGCGACCAACAGCACGGTCTCGCCGCGCAGGGCACGTTGGCGCAACGCCATGAGCGCGAGCGTGGACTTACCAACGCCTGGTTCACCGAAGAGTAGCGTCGTCGATCCCGGTGTGAAGCCCCCACCGAGCACGCGGTCAAGTTCCGCGACCCCCGAAGGCGACCGTGTCTCTCCCGAGGTCCTGATCGCACTAAGCGACGACGCCTCGGCGTGCGTCTCGCGGTTGGAGCGCACACCCAACTCCTCGTCGAGCGTGTTCCATTCGCCACACCCGGGGCAACGTCCGATCCAACGCGGCGACGTGGTCCCACATTCTCGACAGACGTGCACGGATCGTGTCTTCACGACACGACCCTAAGTGAGGGCTGTGACGTTACTCGTTGGTGGCGAGGTTCTCCAGGTCCACCGACTGGGGAAGTCCCTCGATACCTTCGAACGTCAGGTACGGTCCCTCATCACCCGTGGCGACGTCGATGACGATCGTCTGGCCGGCGTGGAAGTCCTTGAACAGGATCTTCTCGCTGAGCACGTCCTCGACGAAGGTTTGGATCGCACGACGAAGCGGTCGCGCTCCGAGTTCGGGGTCGTAACCCTTCTCGGCGAGGTACGCCTGCGCACCGGCCGACAACTCGAGTCCGAGGCCCTGGATCGTCAACTGATCGCGCAAGCGCGCGATGAACAGGTCGGCGATCTGGATGACCTCTTCCTTGGTGAGTTCGTGGAACACGATCGTGTCGTCGATGCGGTTAAGGAACTCCGGGCGAAAGTGCAGCTTGAGCGCCTGGTGGACCTTCTCCTTCATGCGCTCGTGGCTCGCGATATCCGAATCCTTCACGAAACCAATGGCGGCCTTGCGAAGATCGGCGGTGCCCAGGTTCGAGGTCATGATCAGGATCGTGTTCTTGAAGTCAACCGCGCGACCCTGCGAGTCGGTCAGGCGACCGTCTTCGAGGATCTGCAGCAAGGTGTTGAACACGTCGGGGTGCGCCTTTTCGACCTCGTCGAAGAGCACCACGGAGAACGGCTTACGGCGAACGGCCTCGGTCAACTGACCGCCCTCGTCGTAGCCCACGTACCCGGGGGGCGAACCCACGAGTCGACTCACCGAGTGCTTTTCCATGTACTCCGACATGTCGAGCTGGATGATCGCGTCCTCGTCGTCAAAGAGGAACTCGGCCAAGGTCTTGGCGAGTTCGGTCTTTCCCACGCCCGTGGGACCGAGGAAGATGAACGAACCACCGGGACGCTTGGGGTCCTTCAGGCCCGCGCGAGTGCGTCGGATGGCGCGACTGATCGCGATGATCGCCTCGTCCTGGCCGATGATGCGCTTGTGCAACTCGTCTTCCATGCGAAGCAGTTTGGAGGTCTCTTCCTCGGTGAGCCGGTAGACCGGAATTCCCGTCCAGTTCGCGAGAACTTCTGCGATGGTCTCTTCGTCCACGAGGTCAAAGGTGTCCCCGCCCGCGGCCTTTACTGACGCGTCGAGTTCCTCCTTCTTGGCGATGAGCTCGCGCTCCTGCTCTTCGAGGGCCTTGGCCTGGTCGATTGCGCCCTTTTCCATGGCCGACTCTTTGTCCGAGCGCACGCGCAAGATGTCTTCGTCGTACTTCTTCGCCGCGGGCGGGGCCGCCATGCGACGGATACGCAGTCGACTACCGGCCTCGTCGATGAGGTCGATGGCCTTGTCGGGCAGGAATCGGTCGGCGATGTAGCGGTCAGCCAGGTTCGCGGCGGCGATGAGCGCCTGGTCCGTGATGCGAACTGAGTGGTACTCCTCGTAGACCTCGCGAAGTCCCTTCAAGATCTCAATGGTCATGGCGACCGACGGCTGTTCGACCTTCACGGGCTGGAAACGTCGCTCGAGGGCGGCGTCCTTTTCAATGTGCTTGCGGTACTCGTCGATGGTCGTCGCCCCGACGGTCTGCAGTTCACCGCGCGCCAGCATCGGCTTCAGGATCGAAGCGGCGTCGATGGCACCCTCGGCGGCACCCGCACCGACGAGCGTGTGAATCTCGTCGATGAACAAGATGATGTCGCCGCGCGTGCGGATCTCCTTTAACACTTTCTTCAGTCGCTCCTCGAAATCGCCGCGGTAGCGGCTGCCGGCGACGAGCGCCCCGAGGTCCAGGGTGTAGAGCTGCTTGTCCGCCAGGGTGACGGGCACCTGGTTGGCGACGATCTTCTGGGCGAGTCCCTCGACGATGGCGGTCTTACCGACCCCGGGCTCGCCGATCAGTACCGGGTTGTTCTTGGTGCGACGTGAGAGGACCTGCATCACGCGTTCGACTTCCTTGTCGCGCCCCACGAGTGGGTCGAGCTTGCCCTCGCGGGCGAACTGGGTGAGGTTGCGTCCGAACTGGTCCAAGACCGCCGATCCACCCGCCTCCTCGGGACCGCTCTTTTGACCACTTCCTGAAGGTACGCCGGTCTCCTTACCGGCCTGGCCGGACATCATCTGGATGACCTGGGTGCGCACGCGAGCCATGTCCGCGCCGAGATCGTTGAGGACCTGGGCGGCGACGCCGTCGCCCTCGCGAACGAGGCCGAGCAGCATGTGCTCGGTACCGATGTAGGAATGGCCGAGTTGGAGAGCCTCGCGCAGGGACAGTTCGAGGACCTTCTTCGCGCGCGGCGTGAAGGGGGGCGATCCAGGTGACGGGTTGGCGTTGGCCCCAATGGCCTCTTCGACCTTCTCGCGCACGACGTCAAAGGTCACGCCCAGGGCGTCCAGGGCCTTGGCGGCCACTCCCTCGCCCTCTCGGATCAGTCCGAGCAGAATGTGCTCGGTGCCGATGAAGGCGTGGTTGAGGTCACGTGCTTCTTCCTGTGCGAGTACGAGTACTCGACGGGCACGGTCTGTAAATCGCTCGAACAATGTTCATCCTTTACG
>JBEKWQ010000036.1:0-10820 GCA_049512875.1 Acidimicrobiales bacterium | reverse complement strand
CACCTCGGACAGCACCTTGACGGTGAACTTCGCGACGATTCCCCCACCGGGCGGACGCAAGGCGAGCGGGCACGCGCAGCTCGCGGCGGGAACGACCGAGAGCATCCTGAGTGTCTTCAGCGGGCTCAGCACGCTGACGTCTCAGACGTTGTTGGTCAGCGCGTCGCGCCCCTCGTTGCTCGTCACGCTCACGTTGCCCACGACTCCGGCGGGCGTCTCGGTGGTCTCGCCCCTAGACGGCGGGTAGCGTCGGCGGCTGCCAGGTGGGCGCGGCTGGTACCGGCGCCACGGGGGAGGGGGTGTCAAGGGTCGTGGGCTTGGCGACTCCGTTGAGAGTACTCACGGTCTTGGTCCCTACGGCGTGCACGGGCTCGCCGTGCGCTTCGTCGATCAAACGCGCGGCGGTCTCGCCGTCGATCGTCTCGCTCTCGAGCAGGGCTCGCGTGAGCGCTTCGAGACCGCGGCGGTGCAATGTAATGACCTCGATGGCGCGCGCCTCTTGTTCGCGGAGGATCCTCTCGACCTCGTCGTCGATGATCTGGGACGTGTGGTCTGAGTAGTCGCGCGTGTGCATCAGGTCCTCGCCCAAGAACACTTGATTGTTCGAACCCCAGGCCATGGGACCGATTTCCTTGGACATGCCCCACTCGCGCACCATGCGGCGGGCGAGTTCGGTGTTGCGCTGAAGGTCGTCGGCGGCGCCCGTCGAGAGGTCACCGTAGACGAGCAACTCGGCCACTCGCCCGCCCATGCGCATGCACAGCGAGTCTTCCAGGTGCTGGCGCGACATGATGTGTCGATCCTCCTCGGGCAGAGTCATCGTCACCCCGAGGGCCATGCCTCTTGGGATGATCGTGATCTTGTGGAGTGGATCGGTCTTGTCGAGCACGTAGGCGAGCAGGGCGTGACCACTTTCGTGGAAGGCAATTCGCTCGCGCTCGTCGTCCATCAGCACCATGGTGTCGCGCTGTTGGCCCATGAGCACGCGGTCGCGAGCGTTCTCGAAGTCCTCCATGCCAATGGTGGCCGAGTGGCGACGAACGGCGTGCAGTGCAGACTCGTTGACCAAGTTCGCCAGGTCCGCGCCACTCATCCCGGGCGTCCCTCGCGCGACCATCGCCAGGTCGACGGACGGATCGAGAGGTTTGTCCTTGGAGTGCACTTGAAGAATGGGGAGACGTTCGTCAAGGTCGGGCAGTGGTACCACGATCTGACGGTCGAAGCGACCCGGGCGAAGAAGGGCGGGGTCCAAGACGTCGGGTCGGTTGGTGGCGGCAATGACGACGACGCCCTCGGCCGGGTCGAAGCCGTCCATCTCGTTCAGCATCTGATTGAGCGTCTGTTCGCGTTCGTCGTGGCCACCGCCCACGCCCGCGCCACGCTTGCGCCCGATCGAATCAATCTCGTCGATGAACACGATGGCGGGCGACTGCTTGCGCGCGGTGGCGAAGAGGTCACGGACCCGACTCGCGCCGACGCCGACGAACATCTCCATGAAGTCCGAGCCCGACACCGAGAAGAACGGCACACCGGCTTCGCCCGCGACCGCTCGCGCGAGCATGGTCTTGCCAGTACCCGGGGGCCCGACGAGCAGGATGCCCTTGGGGATGAGGGCACCGATGTCCTTGTAGCGGCCCGGGGTCTTGAGAAATTCCACGACCTCGCTGATCTCTTGCTTGACGCCGAGGTAACCCGCCACGTCGGCGAACGTCGTCGTCGGACGGTCCTGATTGAACTGCTTGGCCTTGGATCGACCGACCGACATCATCCCGTTCATCTGCCCGCGCGCCTGACGGCTGATGAAGATGAAGAAGGCCCCAAAGAGCAGAATCCAGATCAAGTAGGGCAGGAATTCGGACAGGAAGCTCGATGAATTGGCGAACGTGACGTTGACGTTGTTGGTGCGCAACGTATTCACTTCGTCAGTGAGCGCGGGGATCGGTCCGTTCGAGGAGTAGTTCGTCCCGTTGCTCAATTGTCCCGTGATGACACCGTTGTTGTTGTTGATGGCGGCGGAAACGACGTCACCGTGGCGCGCGTCGTGGATCAGCGTCGAGTAGGAGAGCGTCTTAACCGACTTGCTCGAAAAGAGCGAGGGGATGATGAGGATGCCCAGGATGAAGGCCACCAGGGCGATGGTGATGATGCGTCGACGGGCTTCGGGCGCCATTGGCTGATCGCCACTGGGGACGTACTTCTTGTATCCCTGCCGCTCGTTTGGGGGTGTACTCACGCTCTCCAATCTAGGGGCCAATTGTGACGAGCGGACTTGGGCTGTGCATAAGTGACGGCTTGTTAGCGTAAAGGCTTGTGAGTTCAATGTCCGGGGCGAATCTTAAGAATCGTCCAAAAGTCGCGGCGATCGTCTTTGGATGCTTCGCGGGCTTCTTGTTGGGCGAAGTCGTTGCGTCAGTCTTGGTGGAGGCGGCGGCCCACGCGGATGACTTCCCGGGGGGTCTGTCGGCCATTTCCAAACTTGCGTCGCCTCCCTGGTGGTCAAACGTGCTCGGTCTGGTGGGGCTCTGGATCGGATTTGGGGCCGCGATCGCCTTTGCCCGAACCCGCGGCGAACTGGCGGACCTGCCACGCCAATGGTCGTTTCGTCCGACGGACGTCCTCTTCGTCGCTCTCGGCATAGGTGCACAGTTTCTCGTGGACCTCGCGTACCTTCCGTTCCACGCCAAGGACCTGAACAAGCCGGTCACTCATCTCTTCGGTGGCGCGACCGGTTTCGCGTTCGTCCTGTTGTCGGTCATGACCACGATCGGCGCTCCCGTTGTCGAAGAGTGGTTCTTTCGCGGCGTCCTGTTCCGGGCGCTCGACGCAGGCTTCGGTGAGCTAATGAAACGCGGCGGTACCGTCGTCGCGGCCGTGTTGAGTGCGTGTCTGTTCGGTCTCGCTCACGGCGAGCCCGTCCAATTCGCGGGCCTCGCGCTGCTGGGCATCATCCTCGCGTTCGTCGTGAAACGAACCCAGCGACTTGTGCCGAGCATCATCACGCACGCGTCCTTTAACGCCGTGGCCCTCGTGTCGCTCATCTACCAGCGGGCGGGTCACTGATGCTGAGTCGATTCGTGCGTTTTTGGACACCTCTTCGGGTGATGGACGCGTCGATCCTTCTGGGTATCGTTTTCGTGGTCGTCTGGGAATTGCACCCGACGTTGATCTTTTCCTCAACGATCATTACCGGCGGCGACACGGGTTCGCACCTGGCGCTGCCGGCGTATCTGCGCACCCAGGGCAACCTCTTCGATTTCACGCCCTGGTATCCGGGTTGGTTCGCCGGCATGCCGGCGTATTCGTACTACTTTGTCTTGCCCGACATCCTCGCGACGTGGGCGAGCTACCTCATTGGTTTTGCCGTCGCGATGAAACTCGCCACGATCCTCGGTTCGCTACTCATGCCCTTCACCGCGTATGCCATGGGCCGACTGTTTCGAGCCCCGCGTCCCATTCCCATCGCCCTCGCGCTCGCGACGTTGCCGTTCCTGTTTGACGCGTCGTTCACCATCGACGGAGGAAATCTCTTTTCGACGATGGCGGGCGAGTACGCGTTCTCACTCTCACTCGCGCTGAGCCTGCTCGCCATCGGGCTGTTCGCGCGCGGGATTCGCACTGGAAAGGGATACTGGCGCAGCGCCATCTGTCTTAGCCTGGTCCTGGCCGCGCACATCTTGCCCTGGTTCTTCACGATCGTTGCGGTGGCGGTGCTCGTCATCTTCGAATTGCTCGCACGCCGGGGCATTGGCGATCCCGACCAGGAGATCACGGTGCGCGGGGACTACGCGCGTCCCCTTCGATTCGCCGCCGGCGCTGGACTGCTCTCGCTCGCGCTGTCCGCCTGGTGGCTCGCACCGTTTCTGACGAGTCAGGGCTATACGAACTCACTGGGCTATTCCAATGACCCGGTGAACACCCTGCACGAGATCTTCACCACGCTCGGTTGGTTCAGCTCGGCCGGCGGTCACGGTGGCGACCGATGGGTCATCAGCCTCGCCGGCGTGGCGGTCATCGTCGCCTTCGTCGTGCGCGACCGGCTCGGCATGGTGCTGGCGACCCTCGTCGTGCTGTCGCTACTCGCCTTCGTCTACGAGCCCCAGAGCGTCATCTGGAACGAGCGACTGGTCCCGTTCTGGTTCGTCTCCATTCATCTCATCGCCGGCTGGCTCTTCGCCTATCCCTTGTCGCGTTGGGCCAAACGTCGACGAAAAGAACCACTCGCAGACCCAAACGAAGAATCGGTCGGCGAGGGCTGGTCTGGGGTCGACCAACTCGACGACCACGAGGAGCGAAGGCTCCGCCGAACCGTCAACGCCACCGTCGCGATGGCGGTGTTGGGATTCGCGTCAACGGTCCCGGGCCTGATTGCCCCAGTGGCGTCGGCGCTCTCGATGAATACGACGGGCAATCAGGTCGCGGTGTGGGCGAATACCAACTACTCGGGTTACCAAGCCCAAAGTGGCTGGCCCGAGTATCAGGACCTGATCAGCACTCTAAAGAGCGTCGCCAAACGTTACGGATGCGGTCGAGCGATGTGGGAGTACAACTCGAGCGAGCAGCGCTTCGGAACCCCCGAGGCGCTGATGCTCCTGCCCTATTGGACGAATAATTGCGTGGACTCAATGGAAGGACTGCTCTTCGAGTCATCGGCGACCACGCCGTACCACTTCCTCGACCAGGCCGAACTGAGCGCCTCGCCGAGCGACGCGCAGGCCAACCTGCCCTACGGATCGCTCGACGTGCTCGAGGGCGTCGAGCACCTCCAGATGCTCGGCGTGAAGTACTACATCGGTTTCTCGCCCGAGGTGATCTCCCAGGCGGCGAGTGACCCGGCGCTAAAACTGGTCGCCACTACCAAGGCGTGGCCCAGTCCTGGCGTGAAGTGGTACATCTACAAGATCAGTGACAGTCCCGTGGTCGAACCACTGACGTCACTGCCGAACGTGGTGGCCCACGTGACCAGTCGCGTCGAGTGGCTGAACGCCAACGTCACCTGGTGGCTCGATTCGAAGGACTGGGACGTGCTGGTCGCGAGCAGCGGGCCCGCGAACTGGCCAACGGCCACCAGCGTGGACGATCTGCGGGCCAGCGCACCGCTGCCCAAGGTGAAGGTGACCGACGTCAGAGTCGGGACCCAGTCGATCTCGTTTCACGTGAGTCGCGTGGGTGTACCGGTCGAGGTGAAGATCTCCTACTTCCCGCGTTGGCACGCGACGGGTGCGACCGGACCCTATCGGGTGAGCCCCAACATGATGGCCGTCATTCCGACGTCAAAGAACGTGACGCTCGTCTACGGCAGCACGCCCGCGCTCGAGATCGGCAACGCCGTCACCGACCTCGCGGTGTTCAGTGGCTTTGTCACGCTCTGGTTCGTGTCGCGAAGGCGTCGAAAGGTACGCCAGTAAGGTAGGAAGTCGTGGACACCAGCGCAATCTTTAAGGCGTACGACGTGCGCGGAACCTACCCCGACCAACTCAACGAGGACGTCGCGCGCGCGGTGGGTTCGGCCTACGGGACCTTCACCGGCGGTCCCACGATCCTCATGGCACGTGACATGCGCCCTTCGGGTCCGGCGCTCAGTGCGGCCTTCGCCGAGGGCGTGCGCGCCGTGGGCGTGGCGGTCACCGACCTCGGACTGGCGTCGACGGACTTCATCTATTTCGCCACTGGCTACCTCGACGCACCGGGCGCGATGTTCACCGCGTCGCACAACCCCGCCCAGTACAACGGCATCAAGCTCTGTCTGGCGGGCGCCAAGCCCGTGGGCGTGGAAACCGGTCTGGACACGATCGAGGAGCTGACCAACAAGTTCCTCGCCCAACCGGCTACCGGCCCCCTCGCCGCGCTTCGCACGCGAGACCTCATGGACGAATGGGTCTCGCACGTGCACTCGTTCATCGACGTGACGAAACTACGCCCACTCAAGGTCGTGGCCGATACGGCCAACGGCATGGGCGGATTCGTGGTGCCCAAGGTCTTCGCGGGACTACCGTTGTCGGTCGAGATCCTCTTCGAAGAGCTCGACGGCACCTTCCCCAATCATCCGGCCGACCCGCTCAATCCCGCCAATCTGGTCGACCTCGAACGGCGGATCAAGCAAGAGGGTGCTGACGTTGGACTGGCCTTTGACGGTGACGCGGACCGGGTGTTCCTGATCGACGAGAAGGCCCACTCGATCAGCGGATCTACCACCACCGCCCTGGTCGCCAAGGCCCTCCTCGCCAAGAACCCTGGTGCGACCATTCTCTACAACCTGATTTGTTCGAAAGCGGTGCCCGAAGTCATTCTCGAGAACGGCGGCGTGCCGGTGCGAACGCGCGTGGGTCATAGCTTCATTAAAAAGGTCATGGCCGACACCAACGCCGTCTTCGGTGGTGAGCATTCCGGGCACTACTACTACCGCGACAACTACCGCGCGGATTCGGGCATCATCACCGCGATGATCGTGCTCGAACTCATGAGCATCACCGGTCAGACTCTCTCGGAACTCGTCGCCCCCCTCGTTCGCTACGCCGACTCGGGCGAGATCAACTCCAAGGTGTCCGATCCGCACGCGACCGTCGTGAAATTGACGTCGACCCTGCAAGGAGCCGGGGTCAAGGTGGACGAGCTCGACGGACTGACGGCGGACTACGGCGACTGGTGGTTCAATCTTCGACCCTCGAACACCGAACCGCTCCTTCGCCTCAACGTCGAGGCGGCGAACGCCGAGTTGTGCGACCAGCACGTCCACGAAGTCCTCGACATGTTGAAAGGAGCGTGACGTGGCCTTGGAAGACTTTCTCCTGAACCTGATCGAGGACCCGGTCGATCACGGGCCGCTGCTCTACTTGGATGACGCGAACATCCTCTACAACCCGCGTCGACGCGTCGCCTACGAGGTGCGCGATTCGATCCCGGTGCTCTTGCCCGATGAGGCCACGACGGTGAGCGACGAGGACCACGACAAGTACGTCAACGATCCGCTCGCGCGCCCGACCGGCACGAAGGCCTGACTTTCAATCAGTCGAGGCGCTCGACGATCATGGCCATGCCCTGACCGCCGCCGACGCACATCGATTCCAATCCGAAGCGCTTGTCGGCGTCCTCGAGCGAGTTGAGCAGCGTGGTCATGATGCGAGCGCCGGTCATGCCAAAGGGGTGACCAAGGGCGATCGCGCCTCCGCGGATGTTCAGTTTCTCGAGCGGGATCTCGAGGTGCTTGGCGCTGGGGATGACCTGGGCCGCGAAGGCCTCGTTGATCTCAACCAGGTCGATGTCCTTTATCGTCATGCCCGCGCGAGCCAGCGCTTGACGGCACGCCTCGATCGGACCGAGCCCCATGATCTCGGGATTAAGACCGCTCACCCCGCTCGCCACGACGCGCGCGAGGGGCTTGATGCCAAGGGCCTTGGCCCGCGTGTCACTCATCACCACGACCGCGGCGGCCCCGTCGTTGAGGGGACACGCGTTGCCCGCGGTCACGGTGCCGCCCTCGCGGAAGACTGGCTGAAGGGAGGCGAGCTTCTCCAAGGTGGTACCGGCGCGCGGGCCGTCGTCCTTGTTCACGTACGTGTCGTCGGGCGTGGTGACCGGAATGATCTCACGTTCGAAGAAGCCGTTGTTCTGGTGGGCGACCGCGAGCTCTTGACTGCGTAGCGCGAACTCGTCCATCTCCTCGCGCGTGACCTTCTCGTACTCGGCCACGTTCTCGGCGGTCTGGCCCATCGCGATGTAGATGTCGGGAAGCCCGCTTTGGGCCGTCCAGGGTTCGGTGACCTTCTCGGAGCGAGCTTGGGTGCGTGCGATTGCGTCGTGGAAGAGGGGATTGATGGCCTTGCCGTTGTCCGAGGCGCCCGACGCGAAGCGCGACACTGTCTCGACGCCCGCGGCGACGAAGACGTCACCTTCGCCGGCGCGAATCGCGTGGGCCGCCATGCGGATGGTCTGGAGCGACGACGAGCAGTAGCGATTGACGGTGACGCCGGGCACGTTGTCGAGTCCAGCGAGGATCGCGGTGACGCGAGCGACGTTAAAGCCCGCCTCGCCAGCCGGTTGACCGCAGCCGAGGATCAGGTCCTCGACGGTCTGGGGGTCGAGCTGGGGGATCTTGGCGAGCACCTCTCGCACGATGTGCGCGGCGAGGTCGTCGGGGCGCACGTCGACGAGCGAACCCTTGAAGGCCCGACCAATGGGGCTGCGTCCAGTGGCGACGATGACGGCTTCGGGCATGGTTTCCTCCTCGTGGTTACCCAAAGGTAACTCTGGCGAGCATAGTGAATACGGCCCGGGCGCCTCTCAGCGGTCTTGGAGGGGACCCGCGTCGCCGAAACCCTGACGGATGCCCTGGCCCGCGCGCTGGGACAATTGTTCGGGCTCGAAGAGCATCCAGTAGGCGTTTCGCGCGTGTTGGCGTGAACGGTTCTCGAACAGTCGGCGCAGCACGATGGGTTCGTCCGCCTCGTCCTCGTGCACGAAGACCTCGAGGATCGGCGTGGCCGTCATCAACTGGGCTTGCATGATGCCCGTCGAAGCTTCGTGGGCGCACTGCTTGTCGATGGGCGCCGAACCGGGCATACCGAGCGCGACGACGATGGAGCAGCCTTGTTTTTCGATCAGGTTCAGCGCGGCGACGGCGAGGTCCTTGAAGCCCGGCACGGTCGTGGAGACGACCTTGAAGGTCGTGCCGTAACCGGGGCACTCCTCGAGCTCGGCGCGCGCGGCCGCCCCCATGTCAAAGCGGGCGAACATCGTGTCCACGACACCGATCTTCACTTTCTTCGCCGAGCGTCGCTTCTTCGCCATGATCACCTTTCGCCGTCAGTCCAGTGTAGAGAGAAGGGACCTTGGGCCGTTCTCAAGGTTATTTTGGCGAGGCGTAGAGTGAGCCTTGGAAAGTAGGTGGCCAATGGCGTGGGATTTTGAGACCGAACCCGAGTTCGAAGAGAAACTCGCGTGGATGCGACGTTTCGTGCACGAGGAGATCTTTCCCATCGAGACCCTGGACCTGAACTACGACCAGGTCGTCGCCTTCATCAAGCCACTCCAGCAAGAGGTTCGCCAGCGCGGGCTCTGGGCGGCGCACCTGCCCGCTGAACTCGGGGGCATGGGCTTTGGGCAGGTGAAGTTGGGCTTGATGCACGAGATCCTCGGCCAGACGCCCTACGGACCACTGATCTTTGGCAACAACGCCCCCGACAGCGGCAACGCCGAACTGCTGGCGGCGGGCATGGAGATGACCGAACGAACCGACATCCGCGAACGCTGGCTCCAGCCGCTGCTCGACGGCACGATGCGCTCGGGCTTCTCGATGACCGAACCACACACCGCCGGCAGTGACCCGAGGCTGCTACAGAGTTCGGCCGTGCGCGACGGTGACGAGTGGGTGCTCAATGGAAGAAAGTGGTACACGACCAACGGTTCGGTCGCGGACATCTTGATCGTCATGGCGGTCACGAATCCTGACGTCCATCCGTACCAGGGTTCGTCGATGTTCGTTGTGCCCGTTCACACCAAGGGCGTGACGATCCTGCGCGACGTGGGATCAATGGACGACCCCGAGGTCACGTACGGACGCTTCGGCAACCACGCCGAGATCCTCTACCAGGACGTGCACATCCCCGCGGACCACCTGATCGGTCCCGAAGGGTCCGGCTTCCTGCTCGCCCAGGCCCGGCTCGGGCCGGGGCGAATCCACCACTGCATGCGCTGGCTCGGCCAGTCCCAACGCGCCTTTGACATGATGTGCGAGCGGGCCCTCAGTCGCTTCACGCACGGATCGTTGCTCGCGGACAAGCAGACGGTGCAGAACTGGATCGCCGACTCGGCCGCGGAGATGCACGCCGCTCGTCTCATGACCTTGCACGCCGCCTGGAAGATGGACAAGGTCGGCGCCTCGGCGTCGCGCGACGAGATCGCCATGATCAAGTACTACGGGGCGGCGGTGTTGCACAACGTGGTCGATCGCGCGTTGCAGACCTACGGCTCGCTCGGTTACTCCTCGGACATGCCCTTAGAGGCCATGTACCGCGCGGCGAGAGCGGCGCGTATCTACGACGGCCCCGACGAGGTGCACCGTCAGACCGTGGCGCGTCACGCGCTCAAGCGCTACGAGCCCAGCGAGGTGCCCACCGACCACATCCCCACGCGCGCCAAAGCGGCTCGCGAGAAGTTCGCGGGCATGCTCGAGTTCCTCGAAGCCGAGAAGGTCTAGCGCGGCGCGAGGCCCTCTATCGCTTCTTTGAGGTCAACACCGAAGGGGACGACGGCGAGGGTGGGGATCTGCACGCCCGCGTCCACGTAGCGCGCCACGTGCTCGCGGCACGCGCCGTAGGAACCGTGGATGATCAGTTCGTCGACGACCGAGTCGGGGATGACCTCATTGGCGAGCTTGCGGTTCCCATCCTTCCAGGCGTCCCACATCGGCTGGAGGATCTCACCTCGCCCGAGCCAGCGATGGAACTCGGCGTAGGTCGCGACCGTGAGGTACGAGGAGATCATTCGTCGCGCGATGAAGCGCGCGGTGTCGGTGTCCTCGGTGGGGATCACGAAGAGGCGCGCGGCGATGAGCTTGCCCTCGCCGACCTCGTTGGCGCACTGGGCGACGTCGCTCGCGGCGAGCCAGTTGAGTATGGCACCGTCCGCTTCGCGTCCCGCGAGACGCAGCATTCCTTGTCGAAGGGCGCGGAGCAGGATAGGCGGGCGCTCGATCACGGGACGTGAGAGTTTGAAGCCGTGAACCTCGAAGGTCTCAAAGACGTCGTCGATCTTCTCGCCGTCGAGCGCCCTCTTCACGAAGCGCAGCACGTCACGGGTCTTTGCGAAGGGGTCTTCGTAGGCAA
>JBEKWQ010000035.1:0-10876 GCA_049512875.1 Acidimicrobiales bacterium | reverse complement strand
GGAGAGTCGCGTCGGTCAATTGCTCGGCGAAGGGCTCATCAGCGACGTCGCGGACCTTTTCACGTTGCGAGTGGACGACCTCTCGTCCCTCGAGGGCTTGGGCGAGATATCGGGTGCGGCGCTCGTCGGCGCGATCGCGAGAGCCAAGACCGCACCGCTCAGTCGAGTCCTGGTGGGTCTGGGCATCCGACACGTCGGGCCCGTCGCCGCGCGAGAGCTCGCCAATACCTTCAAGAACTACTCGGCCCTCGCGGACGCTCCTCTTGAGGTCCTCGAGAACATCGATGGCGTCGGGCCGGTCATCGCCGCGTCGGTCTATGACTACTGTCGCGAGCCCGAGAACCGTGAGCGCATGGCGCGCCTGACCTCGATCGGTCTCACGCTGGTCGAACCCGTAGGCGCGAGTCTCGAGCAGACACTGGCGGGTCGCGCGGTGGTGGTGACGGGCGCGCTCGAAGGCTACTCGCGTGACGAAGCCGAAGAGGCGATCAAGGCGCGCGGAGGAACGTCGCCCGGATCGGTCTCCAAGAAGACCTATTGCGTGGTCGTGGGCGACGCGCCCGGCGCTTCCAAGGTCACCAAGGCGACCGAACTCGGGGTGGCGATGATTCCCGCCGCGGGCTTTGGCGAACTATTGCGAACCGGCACCTGGTCAACCACCCTCGCCTAGCCCGTCCTTACTAGGGTTGTCGGTGCATGGTGTTTCCTACTTTTGTCAATGGCCACGACCTCGCGGGTCGCTACCGCATTCTTGAGCAGTTGGGTGTTGGTTCTACCGCGGAGGTCTATCTCGCCGAGGACCTCTCGCTGCACCGTCGGGTCATCGTCAAGGTCCTCCTACCGTCACTGGCCGCGCACGAGGGCGTACGTCGGGCCTTTCGAGATCGGATCGTGCGCGCGGCCACGTTGAGTCATCCGCACCTGGCGCGCGTCTTTGACGGCGGCCAGGAGTCGGGCGCCATCTTCATGATCACCGAATACCTCGACGGCGGCTCGCTGGAGGACATCCTTTCGACTGGTCGGGTCCTCAGTGTCGATGACGTGGCTCGCCTCGGGCGCGACGTCGCCAGCGCGCTCAGTTACGTTCACGCGAACGGGTTCGTGCACGCGGACCTCTCACCGGACAAACTGCTGTTTGACGACGAGGGCCGCGTTCGCGTGAGCGACATCGCTTTGGCGGGACTCGGCGACGCGTACCGTGACCGGCTTTCGCTCGAGGACGTGCGCTACCTCAGTCCCGAACAGGCCTTGGGCGAACCGGCGGGTCCCGAGTCCGACGTGTACTCACTCGCGTTGATTCTCTTCGAGGCGGCCACGGGGACCTCGGCCTTTGACGGCTTGAGCGTCGACGCGGTGCTTCGTGCGCGGGTTAACTCGCCGCTGCCCGTGCGCGTGGAACTGGGCACGTTGGATATGCTGCTCGCCCAAGCGGCCGTGTCCGACCCACGCCTTCGACTCAACGCCGAACAATTCTCCAATCGACTCGGGGCGGCGGTGAGCGACACCGCACCGCTTACGCTGCGTAACGCGCACGGTGAGGTGCCGATCCTTTCGAAGTTCCCCCCGACCGAGGCGCGCACGTCAATCGGCTTTCGTCCGCCGTCGCCCGAGCAGGTCGCCGGCACCGCGCCACATCCGTTGACGTCTCCGCTCTCGCCGCCCGCTACGTCGCCGGTGCGCGTACGCGCACCGCGTTTCGACGAGCCCGACGGGGGAGCACCACCCAGCCAGGGTCCACCACGTCGCACCGCCCCCTACGGCCACGAACCCTTGCCCAGGAGAGGGGTGTCGCGACCACGCCGACTCGGTTACCTGGTCGCGGCCGCGCTCATCGTGATCGTCGCCATCGGTGCGGGCGTGGTCTGGAAGCTCGGATTGTTGAACCAGGACCACGTGGTGCCCAACCTCACGAATCTCACCGTCGCCCAGGCGTCCCAGCTCTTGAAGGGTGACGGCTTCACGCTCACGGTTGACCAGCACTCGATCTCCCAGACCGTTCCGGTCAATGACATCATGAATCAGTCGCCGGTAGCGGGTACGAAGTCCAAGTCCGGACTCGACATCACGGTCACCATCTCGAGCGGTCCGACGCTCGTCACGTTGCCGACGGGACTCCTCGGTCACAGTTGCGCTTATGACACCGCCAAGCTCAAAACCGCCAACATCACCGCACAGTGTCCGAGTTCGGAGACCGAAGCGAGCGCCACCGTGCCCGCGGGCGACGTCGCGGCCGTGCTCTATCACGCGTCGCGCAACCCGGTCTCGGTACCCAAGGGTTCGACCGTCGTGCTCGCGTTGAGTAGTGGACCGAGCACTGCGACCACGACGACCACGGTGCCCTCGAGCGGTACCACGACGTCAACGACGACCACGACGCTCGCGGGCGAAGGGCTTCGACCGATGCCCAACGTCGTGGGCTTCTCCCAGTCCGAGGTGAACGCGGCGATGCATCAGGCGGGGCTCTACTACGTCACCAAGGGTCCCGGGGCGGACTCGACAGCGTGGAAGACGGTCGTGTCCGAGGTGCCCGCCGCGGGCACGATGGTCAAATGGCACTCGACGGTGACGCTGAACGTTCAGGAATGAACTGTGAGCTCTGCGAGGCCGCGCCGATCACGACGCGCTACTTCGAAGACGAGATCTGCTGGATAGCCGACTGCGAGATCTGCGTGGTGCCGATGGTGGTATGGCGAGAGCACGACGTTTCGCCACCTCCTGACGTGAAGTCCCGATTGCTCGAGAGCCTCGGCGTCGTGGCCGATCAAGAACTCGGAGTGGGCAACTGGAAGGTCGACGACCACATGAGAAACATCCCCGATCACTACCACGCGCACGCTCGTCCTGCGTCTTTCTGGCGCCGCGACCAGATCCGGTAAATGTCTCGTGGCTCATTACAATCGGTGAATCACATTTGAGGGGGAGGCCATGGGTGCACTTGAGGGCCGCGTCGCGATCATCACCGGCGCGGGACGAGGGATAGGTCGAGAGCACGCGCTGCTCTTCGCGGCCGAGGGTGCCAAAGTCGTGGTCAACGACCTCGGAGGAGGTCTGGACGGTTCGGCTTCCACGACGTCACCCGCCGAGGAGGTCGTCGCCGAGATCAAGGCCATGGGAGCCGAGGCGGTCGCCAACCACGACAACGTCGCGACCTGGGACGGTGGTGAGCGCCTGATTAAGACCGCGCTCGATACCTTTGGCGACTTGCACGTGCTCGTCAACAACGCCGGTATCCTGCGCGACCGCGTGCTCGTCAACTTGAGCGAAGAGGATTGGGACTCGGTGATCAACGTGCACCTGAAGGGTCACTTCGTGCCCACGCGTCACGCCGCGACGTACTGGCGCGAGCAAGCCAAGGCGGGTCACCCGGTCAAGGCGTCGATCATCAATACGTCCTCGACCTCTGGTCTGCTCGGTAACGTCGGCCAATCCAATTACGGGGCCGCGAAGGCCGGTATCGCCGCGTTCACGGTGATCATCGCCGAAGAACTCGTTCGCTACGGCGTGCGCGCCAACGCGATTGCGCCCGCGGCGCGAACGCGAATGACCGAATCCACTCCGGGACTATCGGACTACGTGGTCAAACCCACCGACGCGGCGGTCTTTGACGTCTGGGACGCCGCGAACATTTCGCCGTTGGTGGCGACCCTCGCGATGCAAGACTGCGAGGCCAACGGCCAGGTGTTCTTCGTCCAGGGCGGCACCGTGCGAAAGTTCCAGAACTGGACCATGACCGAGACGCTCGAGAGGAACGATCGTTGGGAAGTAGCCGAACTCGCTCGACAACTGCCGACGCTGCTGAAGTGAGCGACCCGCGCTCACCAGCGCACCTCGACCGTGACGATCCCGAAGGGCTGCTCAACGCGCGTACCGACCCGGCGAGCGTCGCGTTTGGCACCCTGGGTAGCGAAGCAGGCAGCGACCTCAACTGGATATTGCTGCTGCGCCAGCGCGTACAAGCGCGAGCGGAGGGTTCGAGTCGCTACGAGTGGTGGGTCCTGTGGTCGTTGCTCGCGGGACTCTTCGCGCTTAACTTCACCTTTACCGTGTTCATCGTCGCCCTACCCACGGTGGCGACGCAGTTCCACACGAGCGTCACGGTCCTCACCTGGACCATGGTCGGGCCTCTGCTCGCCTACGGACTGGCGGCTCCCATCCTCGGAAAGACGGGCGACATCTTCGGACATCGACGCCTCTACCTCTTTGGTCTCGTGGGCGCGATGGTGTCGGCGATCCTTACGGCGCTGTCGCACAACGTCGACATGCTGCTGTTCGCTCGAACGCTTGACGGTGTCCAGGGTGCCGCAACGGGAACGGCGTCGGGAGCGTTGATCAACATGGTCTTCAGTCCCCAGGAGCGGGTCAAGGCAATGGGCTGGTGGTCGCTCGTGGGTGCGGGTGGTCCGGTGATCGGCGTCTCGCTGGGATCACCGATCATCGCTGCCTTCGGGTGGCGTGCGTTGTTCTGGTTCCAACTCGTGCTGATCGTGCTCGCCTTCGTCGTGGTGGTGATCTTGCTGCCGCGTCGGCGAGGTCTCGACCACGAGGAGGCGGCGAAGAAGGCCGAAGCGCGCGCCGAGTTCAAGAAGATGGACTGGATCGGTAGTTGGTCGCTCTCGCTCGCGGTGACCTCACTCATGCTCGGGCTCTCGGTGGGACCCTCGATCGGCTGGACCAATTACTGGACGATCGGGTTGTTCGTGGGATCGGGCGCGCTGACCGTCGCCTTCGTGCACCGAATACGACACGCCGAGAACCCGCTCATCCCCGCGCATTATTTTCGACGGCGTAACTTCGTGATGCCGATGGTCTTGCGCGCGACGTCGAACTTCGCGTACTTCGGCGCGTTCTTCCTGTTTCCACTTCTCATGGAGAAAGGCTACGGCTACTCGATACCTCACGTCGGCGCACTCGCGATCGCGCGACCACTCACGTTTGCGTTGTCGTCGCCCATAGCGGGTTACGTCGCGGTGCGGATTGGCGAGCGAGTCAGTGCGCTCGCGGGTGCGACGTTCCTGACGGGTTCACTCGCGATGTTCTCCCTACTTCATCCGAGCAGCGGGGCTTGGTTCGTCGCGATCGCGCTGGCGTTGTCGGGGCTCGGCATGGGCACCGCGATGCCCTCGTCGAGTTCGGTGATGGCCAACGAGGTCAAAGTCAGCGAATTCGGCGTGATGTCCGCCGCGCAGTTGCTCGCCATGCAGGTGGGCGAGGTAGCGGGTATTCAGGTCCTCGAGACCGTCCAACAGGCGCTCGTGCGACGCCGGGGGCTCGAGAACGCCAAACCCGGACCGGCGTTGCTGGCGACCTTTCACTTGCCGTTTCTCATCGGCTCGTGCGTCGCGGTGCTCGGACTGATCGCGGCCACGTTCATGCGCTCGATTCCTCGCGACCATCCTCATCGACGCTCACCCGACGACCGGTAGGCTTGAAACCTATGACGACAGCGATTATGCCGGGCTGCGAGCCCTATTCGGCCAAGAACGGCCCCCTCGGGGTCCTGGTCCTGCACGGTTTCACGGGCAATCCGACCTCGATGCGTTCGCTCGCCGAGCGAATCGCCGCCGAGGGTTTCAGCGTGGAACTGCCCCGTCTGCCCGGGCACGGTACCTCGGTCGAGGACATGATGACCACGACCTGGGCGGACTGGTCGGGATCGGCGCTCGAGGCCTTCGACGAACTCGAGAAGCGCTCGAGCCACGTCGCGGTCGTGGGCCTCTCAATGGGTGGGGGACTGACGGCCTACGTGGGCGAGCGTCGCGACGTCGCCGGACTGGTCTTCATCAACCCGGTCGTCATGAAGCCCGGTGACGAACTGGTCGACGGCTTGCAGGCCCTCATTGATTCGGGTATGGAATCCATTGAGTCCATTGGCTCGGACATCAAGAAAGAGGACACCGTCGAGGCCTCTTATTCGGCGACGCCCCTGCGCTGTGTGCTGAGCCTCTTCGAGGGTCTGATTGAAGTCCATCGGGACCTCGGCAAGATCACCGCGCCGAGTCTGCTGCTCTCGAGTCGCGAGGATCACGTCGTCACCTCGGATAACGGCGACGAGATCGTCGCGAAGTCCTCGGGCACCGTCGAGCGCCTCTGGCTCGAGAACTCGTATCACGTGGCGACAATCGACAACGATCAGGAGATCGTCGAGTCGAGCACCGTTCGCTTCCTCCACGACTACTTGAAGTCATGACCCCGGCCCTACGCCGTGAGGACGTCGCGCACGTCGCGAAGTTGGCCCGTCTGAGTCTCAGTGACGCCGAGTTGGACCGCTTCACCGAGCAACTCGGCCAAGTACTCGAGCACGCCAATGACATGAGTTCACTCGACCTCGAAGAAGTCGTGGCGACCTCGCACCCGTTCGGGCTCGTCAACGTGGTGCGCGAGGACACCGTGCGTCCGTCGTTGGATCGCGATGAGGTCCTCGCCATGGCGCCCGACGCGCAAGACGGACGCTTCGCGGTGCCGCGCATCATGGGAGAGGCGCCGTGAAGACCGCCCAGCAAACCGTCCAGGACGTGACGAGCGGCGCCTCGACGGCGACGATCGAACTCGAGACCGCACTCGTGCAGATAAGGGCCCGTAACGACGAGCTGAACGTGTTCCTCTACGTTGACGAGGAGGGGGCTCGACGTCAAGCGGAAGCCGTCGACGCCGCCAGAGCCCGGGGCGACAGCGCGGGCCCACTCGCGGGCGTGCCCATCGCGCTCAAGGACAACCTCTGCACGCGCGGTATTCCCACGACCTGTTCGTCGCGCATCCTCGAGGGCTGGCGTCCTCCCTATAACGCGACCGTGGTCGACCGGCTCGTGGCCGCGGGCGCGGTGCTGGTGGGCAAGACCAATCTGGACGAGTTCGCCATGGGTTCTTCGACTGAGAACTCGGCGTTCGGTCCCACGCGCAACCCGCTGGACCCCACGCGCGTGCCCGGTGGTTCCTCGGGCGGTTCCGCGGCCGCGGTCGCGGCGGACATGACGCCACTCTCGCTCGGCAGCGACACGGGGGGATCGATTCGCCAGCCCGCGGCCCTGTGCGGTCTCATCGGCGTGAAGCCCACCTACGGCCTGGTCTCGCGCTACGGGTTGATCGCCTTCGCGAGTTCGCTCGACCAGATCGGTCCGTTCGCGAAGAACGTCACCGACGCGGCGATGCTGCTCGAGGTCGTGGCGGGTCACGACCCCCTCGACTCGACCTCGTTGCCCGAGCCCTCGCCGTCGCTCGTCGCACACGTGAACGACGGCGTCGTAGGTAAGCGCGTTGGACTCGTTCGCGATCTCGTCGACGGAGCCGACCAGGACGTCGTCAACGCCGTCGAAGCCGCGGCCGGTGCCCTGCGTGACGCCGGGGCCACCGTGGTCGAGCTGTCGATACCAGAGTTCCGTCTCGGGCTCAGCGCCTACTACATCCTCGCGCCCGCCGAAGCCTCGAGCAACCTCGCGCGCTACGACGGCGTGCGCTACGGTCTGCGCGTGGACGCGGACGACGTCGCGGCGATGAACGAGGCGACGCGTACCGCGGGTTTCGGTGACGAAGTGAAACGACGTATCATGCTCGGCACCTACGCGCTCTCGGCGGGTTACTACGACGCGTACTACGGACAGGCGCTCAAGGTCCGTACGATGATGATCGAGGCCTTCGCGAACGCCTACGCGCAAGTGGACCTGCTGCTCGGCGCGACGACGCCGTCGGTGGCCTTCGAGCTGGGTTCTAAGACCAGTGATCCCATGGCAATGTACCTCTCGGACATCTTCACGATCCCCTCGAATCTCGCGGGGGAGGCGGCGTTGTCGGTGCCGTTTGGCACCGGCGAACACGACTTACCCGTCGGCGTGCAGCTGCTCGGACCCGGTCGTAGCGAGGCCCAGTTGTTCGCCGCCGCGCGCGTGCTCGAGATCGCGCAGGGACGATGACGCCGCTACCCGGTGACTGGGAGATGGTGGTCGGACTCGAGGTGCACACCGAACTCCAGACCGCCACCAAGATGTTCTGTGGCTGTGCGAACCACTTCGGTGCCGAAGCGAACACCAACGTCTGTCCGGTGTGCTTGGGACTTCCCGGGTCGCTGCCGGTGCTGAACGAGAAGGCGGTCGAATTGGCGATGGCCATTGGCATCGCGCTGCACTGCACGATCGCCCCCTCGACGTTTCACCGCAAGAACTACTTCTATCCCGACATGCCCAAGGACTTCCAGATCAGTCAGTACGACCTGCCCATCAACAAAGGTGGTTACCTCGACCTGCCTGACAAGAGTCGCGTGAGCATCGAGCGCGCGCACATGGAAGAGGACACCGGCAAATCCACCCACCTCGGTGGCAGCGGTCGCATCCACGGCGCTGATCGTTCGCTCGTGGACTACAACCGATCGGGCGTGCCGCTCGTCGAGATCGTCTCGGGACCGGACATCCGCTCCTCGGCCCAAGCCCGCGCGTACGCGTCAGAGCTACGCGGGATCTTGATCGCGACCGGCGCCTCGGACGGGCGTATGGAAGAGGGCTCGATGCGTATCGACGCCAACGTCTCGGTGCGTAAACCCGGCGCCCCTTTCGGCACTCGTTGCGAAATCAAGAACTTGAACTCGCTACGCAGTCTCCAGCGCGCCATCGACTTCGAGGCGCTGCGTCAGGTCGAGTTGATCGAAGCCGGCGGCACCGTTCGCCAGGAGACTCGACATTGGGACGAGAATCTAGGTGAGACCTCGACGATGCGCACGAAGGAAGAGGCCGAGGACTACCGGTACTTTCGCGAACCCGATCTGGTGGACCTCGCGCCCAGTGAGCAGTGGCAACAGCGGGTGCGCGACGGCCTTCCGGTGATGCCCGCACAACGCCGCGAGGACCTCGCGGCGTTGCTCAGCGAACCGAGCCAAGCCCAGCTCGACGCCGTCGAGGTCGTGATCGACCTCGGGCTCGAACACTACGTGCACGCGGCCGCGCTCGCCGGTGCGGACGCGTCGCTCGCGCTCGCGCGCGCGGCGAACGAATTGGCGGCGGGCATCGAGGGATTGGCGAATCTGACGCCGTCGGCCTTCGCCGCGACGGTGCTGCTCGAACAAGACCAAGCCCTATCGGCGACCCAGGCGAAGACGGTGCTGGGAGAGTTGCTCGCTCGCGGCGGCGACCCCGCGTCAATCGCGGCGACGTTGGGTTTTGAGAAGTTGTCCGTTGATTCGCTGGGTGCCACGGTCGATTCATTGATTGATGAGTTCCCCGACGAATGGGCGCGTTATCGAGACGGTGACGACAAACTGGCCCAGTTCTTCGTTGGTCAGGTGATGAAATTCACCAAGGGCCAAGCGAACGGCAAGTCCGTGATCGCCGCGTTGCAAGCGCGTCGCTAGGGTGATTTCGTGGAGTTCATGCCGTGCCGAGCCCCACGCCACCGCGCGCAAGACGCGGTCGCCAAGGGGCAGGCTGCGCTCGGAAGCCAGCGCCTTGCCGTTGCCCACTGGGTGTGCTTAGATAGGGGGGTGACGACCCAGAACATTGCTCTTTCTGTCGTAGTAGGCGCCTGGCGCCGGTAGTCACGCACAGACGTACACCGGAGGCCTCCCAAGTAAGGGAGGCCTTTTTTCATTCCCAGTCAAAGGATCATCGTGCAACTTTCAGGAGCGCAGGCCCTCATCAAGAGCCTCGAACAGCAAGGCGTCGACACCATCTTCGGCTTGCCTGGCGGGGCCATACTGCCGGTCTACGACCCGCTGATCGACTCGAGTATCCGCCACATCCTGGTGCGCCACGAGCAGGGCGCGGGCCACATGGCCGAAGGATACGCTCTTGCGACCGGACGTCCCGGCGTCGCCATGGTCACCAGCGGTCCCGGCGCCACCAACATCGTCACCCCGATCGGTAACGCCCACATGGACTCGACGCCGCTGGTGGTGGTGACTGGCCAGGTCGCCTCGGCGGCGATTGGCACCGACGCCTTCCAGGAATGCGACATCACTGGCATCACGATGGGTATCACCAAGCACAACTTCCTCGTCAAGTCCGCCCAGGAGATCCCGCGCGCCGTGGCGGCGGCCTTTCACCTCGCGACGACCGGACGTCCGGGTCCGGTTCTCATCGACGTGCCAAAGGACATCACCCAGTCGACCATGGACTGGTGGTACCCGACGACGATCGACGAGTACGACCTACCCGGGTACCGACCCGAGGTGGACCTTGATCACGAGGCCGTTGAACGCGCGATCATGCTCATTAACGCCGCCGAGCGCCCCGTGCTCTACGTGGGAGGTGGCACCCTCAAGTCGCGCGCGTCACGCGAACTCCTCGCCTTCGCCGAGCGCACAAAGATGCCCGTCGTCACGACGTTGATGGCCCGGGGCGCGTTTCCCGACTCGCACGAGCAGCACCTGGGTATGCCGGGCATGCACGGTATGTACAGCGCGGTCACCGCCATCCAAAAATGCGACCTGTTGATCTCGCTGGGCGCACGTTTCGACGATCGGGTGACCGGCAAGATACCGGCCTTCGCGCCCCACGCCAAGGTGATCCACGTCGACATCGACCGCGCCGAGTTCAACAAGGTCCGCTTCGCGGACGTGGCGATCCAGTCCAACGTCGCCCCGGTGCTTCGCGCCTGGGACGACGCGTCGGCGAACCCGCACAACCTTGACGTTTGGTGGAAGGAGATCCGGTCCTGGCAAGAGCAGTACCCGCTCATCTACGACGAGCCGCTCAACGACGGTCCGCTTCGTCCCCAGCTCGTCGTCGAGGCGATTGGCGCCAAGGCCGAGCCGGGCACCATTGTCTCGGCGGGCGTGGGCCAGCACCAGATGTGGGCTTCGCAGTACTGGAAGTTCGAAGAGCCGGGTACCTGGATCAACTCCGGTGGCGCGGGCACCATGGGCTTTGGCGTTCCCGCGGCGATCGGCGCCAAGGTC
>JBEKWQ010000034.1:0-11328 GCA_049512875.1 Acidimicrobiales bacterium | reverse complement strand
TTGCTGAGCAGTGCAGAGTGACCGCGAAGCAGGGGTCAGTTTTTTGAACGACTGATAGCGTCACGACGAGAAGTCGATCGACACTCACCATATATTCGCAAGTGCGATTTTCGAGGAAGCCAATGACAGTGACGAACGGTGCGAAGAAATCCGCGGCAAGAAAGAACGACGCGAAAGCTTCTTCCGAGTTGGCGCACGCCCTCGGGGCTGGTCAGTTTTTTCTCGTGTATCAACCGACAATCGATCTTCAGACCAACGCCTTCGCTGGCGTGGAATCCCTGATTCGATGGCGCCATCCAATTCGCGGCATCATCAGTCCGGATCAGTTTCTGGCCGAGTTGGAACAGACTGGCGAGATCGTGCCCGTAGGCCGGTGGGCGCTGCTCACGGCTTGTACGCAGGGAGCCACTTGGCACGAAAAAGGCTACCGCTTCACGGTTTCAGTGAATGTTTCAATCAAACAGTTTGAAGAGTCCACTTTGGACCAAGACGTTCAAGACGCCCTGTCGTCAAGCCTCTTCGAGCCCTCACTGCTCGTTTTGGAATTCCCCTTTTCTCTTCTCTCCAACGACGACGGCACAGTGGCAACCCGACTCGAGCGTCTGAGCGATCAAGGTATTCGGATGGCCATTGATGACTTGCGTCCGAGTGAAGCGGCATTCGCGACGCTGGAGAAATATCCGATCTCCGTGCTGAAACTCGATCGACGTTTCATCGCGGAAATGACAACTTCTGACTCTGCCGAATCGCTCATTCTTCAACTCGTGCACATTGCCAAGTCTCGGGATCTCCAAATCATTGCTTCAGGCGTCGAGGACGCTGAGCAAAGGAAGCGGCTTCAGAGTGACGAGGTCAACATTGGCCAGGGCTTCCTCTTTTCTGAACCACACGAAGCCGTCGAGATCGATCGATTTCTTAAAGACTTCTCAATCTTTTCGGGTAAGCCACTGTAGGACCAACGTGCCGACGCCTACCGCACGACTTTGGAGACCTCCCAATATCACTCGCGTTGACAATCACGCCATCACAATGCCGACATCGTTTCATACTGACACTGAAGATCTTGAAGGTCTCAGGCTATGACGCCACCGAGCAAACGCGAGAACCGCAACGTCCGTTCCCCGTCCGACGCAACGACTGGAGAAACAGCCAATCGCGCCGAGAAGTTCGTGCGTCGCTACAACGAAGTGCGGGACCGTGCCTCCTCAGAACTCGGTGCATCGGAGAACTACGAGCACGATCTCACTTCCTTGTTGGACGCAGCAGTACCGGACTTTTGTGACTGGTGTGCGATCGACCTGCTCGGGCCTGACAACGCGAAACATCGCTTCGCCCACAAATTTAGTCCTGCAAATGGTACCGACGAAGACACCAACAAAGGCGCCGCGCAGGTTGAGCAGCGCGTGACCGATCTGGACGCCATCGCGCGTCGGGCGTTGATGAACCGGCACCCAGAAGAATGGCCCGTGACCGACGCGCGTACTCTTCCGTACTGCATCGTCGTGGGACTGTGGGTAAACGAGGAACCATTCGGGACCGTGACCTTCCTAGCCAACGAGGGATCTCCCGGTTTCTCGTCAACCGACGCGGAAGCAGTGCAAGAGGTCGCGTTAGGCGTCTCAACCGCCGTTGAGCGGTCCATACTTCACCGCGACGCTCGTGAGGCGATACGTCACACACAAAAAATCGCGAGTCAACTTCACCAACTCATCGCTACGTCCATCGCGGTTGCCGGACTGCAGAACGAGGGCGAGGTACTTCGGCGATTCGCCCAAAGCGCCCGCAGCGTCTTTGATGCTGATCGGGCGTTGGTCACTCACGAGCATGGACTGGGCGAGCCGATTTACGCCATCGCCGAGCGCAGCGGCATCACCAAGCAAGCCCGACCAGCTGACGAATCGACCATCGGCGACCTTTCGAGATTCCGGGCGAAGGATTTTGCACTCCGGAACGTTCAGGGATGGTGCATTGCGCCCCTTCTCGTGAATCGCGTCGAATCGCGCGGCGTCATCGCGATCGAAAGTGGCAACGGATCTGACTTTGGTACCGAGGAGCGCGAGGTACTGACGCTCCTCGCCCAGATGGCATCGACCGCCCTTGGGGCACTCGAACTTAACCGGACCATTCAGCGAAGCGAAGCCCGGTGGCGCGTCCTCGTAGAAACCGCGCCCGTCGGAATCGTCGAGGTCGATCTCGAGGGAAACATGCATTGGTGGAACCGCGCGGCCGCAAAAATTTTCGCCTGGCCGGACTTCAGAGAAGTCGCTGAACAAAGTGCGCCCGCTCTGCCTTCAACCCTGAAGGATCGTTTTGAGGGGATGTGGTCAGAGGCGCTGAGTGGTTCTCTCGAGGGAAGCCGTGACTTTCAAGACGTCGAGATCAGCGGACGCCTGCGCCACCTCACGGCATCAGCGGTACCGCTCCCCTCAGTGGGTACCGAGACTCGTAGTTTGCTAACCCTGATAGACGACGTCACCAATCAACGCGAACTGAAACAGGAACTCCGGCACGCCCACCAGATGGAACTGCGTGGCCAAGTGGCCAGTAGCGTTGCCCACGACTTTAATAATCTCTTGACCCTGATCTCGGGCTACGCCGAGATACTTTCTCAGGACCTCGCCAGCGACGACCACGAGATGGAGATGGTACGAAACATACAGACGACGGCATCTCGGGCGTCGCAGTTGACCGGGCGGTTGCAAGCCATTGGACGCACTCAAAGCACCGAGTCGGTGGTGCTGAACCCGGTCGACCTCATTCGCTCTAACGCGGAGGTCTTGGAGCGAATCGTGGGCGTCGACATTGAAGTGGTGTGGTCGCTCGAATCGAGTGCGTCCAACGTGAAAGTTGATGCTGATCAATTCGAACAAATGATTCTCAATCTGGCAATCAACGCGCGTGATGCGATGCCCAACGGGGGCCGATTGATCATCGCTGCCCGGGACGTCGCTGTAGACGCCCAGGCGGGATCGCAGCTCGACCTTCCTGAGGGCAACTACGTCATGATCTCCGTCGCCGACACCGGAATCGGAATGGATGAGGAGACCCAGAAGCATTGTTTTGATCCGCTCTTCACCACCAAGGGGCCCTTTAAGGGCACCGGCATGGGTCTCGCTGCCGCTCGAAGACTCTTAGAGGAAAGCGGAGGCGTCATTCGGTCCTCAAGCGCGTTGGGTCAAGGAACTACCTTTGAGGTCTTCCTACCCGCCTCTCTTGAAGGGGCCAGCGTGCAACCGCCACGCGAACAAACAGAACGCCCACGAGGTTCGGCTGAAGTCCTGCTCGCCGAGGATGACGAGGGACTTCGAACGTTGATGGCTCAAGTCCTTGGACGCAATGGCTACGTCGTCGTCGAAGCCGCCTCCGCCGAGCAGGCCCTGGAACTCGCGCGCACGCGCGAGTCGCCCATCGACGTGCTCATCAGCGATGTCGTCATGGATATGCTCTCGGGTCCAGAGCTGGCTCGTTCACTTCAAGGCGTCCATCCCTCGCTACGAGTACTCTTCATCTCGGGTACGGCAGACGCCACCGTCTTGGACGTGCTCACCGAAGACACCGGAACGTTCCTCGCCAAGCCGTTCAAACCGAGTGAGTTGATAGACGCGATTCATGAACTCCTGGAGCGACAAAATCCGGATTCGTAGGGAACGACTACGGTTCTGGCGCAGGCTACTTCGGTAACTGTGGTTCGAATCGATAGCCAACACCGCGCACCGTGGTAATCCACTTAGGATGGTCGGAATCCTTCTCAATCTTTAGCCTGATTCGGCGGATGTGTTCGGTCACCGTAGCCTCGTTTTGCCACTCGCTCGAGGACTCCCAGACGTGGGCGAGCAATTGAGCACGCGTATAGACCTGACGCGGCGTGGATGCCAGAAATGCCAGAAGAGCAAACTCCTTTGACGTGAGTTCGAGCAGCGCGCCCTCGAGATGGACCTCGTGAGTGCTTTCATTGATCAACAGCTCGCCGAAACGCATCGTTGGTGCGTCGATCTCGTGCTGCTTGGAACTGACGCCCGCCCGGCGCAACACCGATTCGATTCGCGCCGAGACTTCACCCAGGGAGAACGGCTTGACTACGTAGTCGTCCGCACCCAACTTCAGGCCAGCGATCCGCTCAGATTCGAGTCCTCGTCCGGTCAAAAAGATCGTCGGCACATCGCTGATCAATCGGAGTTCGCGCAGCACGTCTCGACCGTCCTCACTTCCCAAGACAATGTCAAGGAGTACCAACTCGGGATTGTGCGTGGCCGTCAGACTCAGAGCCGTTGCCGAATCGTTCGCCGTCGCAATCTCGTATCCTTCGCCCGTAAGAAAGGTCTCCATCAATTTCACGAGTTCCGCGTCATCGTCAACGATGAGAATCTTGGTCACCCTCTCATACCTCTCATACCTCGAGCGCGCGGCACGGCCGGTCGCGACAGGCTAACCCGCGAGGTCGGCTTGGTGTGCCTGGAAACAATACCCATGACGCCATCCTACGAAGGATGAAGTTTGTATCGTGGACTCAGGACGGTGACTTCGGTATCGCCAATTCGAGAGACTTTGAACGCGCCTTACCGCCACCCATAGTTCATGACTTCATGCACCAGCACGAACCGAAAAATCTGCTCCAAATCCGTAAGGTGGCTCGGTCCGCACCCTGATCGTCCGCGGGCGAGGCGGCGAACTGGCCCAATACCAATCCGCCGTCTCGGCCAACTAACTAATAAAGGGTCGCAAAGACGGTGACGTTCCTATTGCGAGCTCGACCAGCCACGGTGAGGTTCGACGCGCTGGGCGCGGTCGAACCCTTCGACTTGGTCTCGAAGCGAATCTCGGCGGCCACACCGTCCAGCAAGAGCGCCTGTTGGAGGTACGTCGCTGCGCTCTGTGCCCGCCGGCCACCGAGCGCCAAGTTATAAGCCAATCCCCCGACGGTATCGGTGTAGCCCGTCAGGACGATCAGTCCCGTGCCGAACTTCTTCACCTCGAGGGCAAATCCTTGGAGTTGGCGGTCCATGGTCGGCGTAAGGGTGGCGAAGCCAGTGGCGAATGGAAAGAGCGTCAGTAGTGCGGCGTTCGCCGCGTCGACCACTATTCCCACTGAAACGGAGGCCCGTGCCCCCGACTTCACGAAACCTTGGGACAACACTGTGTCAGTACCCACGGGCACGTTTGTGGGAATTCGAATCCTGGCTGAATACGTGCCGTTGGCGTTCACCACCACACTGCCTAGGAAAAACTGCGGCGAGAAGATATAAAGGTCGACCACCGATCCCGGCAAGAAACCCGTACCCGTCACCTTTGCCGCACCATCCTTGACGAGTACGACGGTGAAGCCCGTGGTGGTACTGATGGTGGAAGAGGTCGTGATGGTCATGGTCACCCCATCACCCCGAGCGGTCACGCTCGAGTTGGAAACCCCCAACGAACCAGCGGAAGAAGATCCATTCAAGTAGGTACCGGTCACGCTGCCAGGACTTAAGGGCTTGATCGGCGACGTCAGCGTCGTCGTGCCCACGCCATTGGGGCCTTCGAGGATTGGTGCGGCCGAGGGCGTCACCGGATTCGAAACGCCCGGAGGCGACGTGGCCGGTGGCGAGCTCGACGTCACGACCACGCTGAACGTATACGTCGTCCCGTTGGTGAGACCGGTGACCAGGCACGAGGTACTAGTGGTCACGCACGTCGCTCCACCTGGATTAGCCGTAATCGTGTACTTAATGCCGACCAACTGCGAAACGTCCGCGGGCGGGACGAACGTGACGAGTGCGTCCGAGTCCCCCGCCACCGCGGTTACGTCACTCGGCGCGCTACCAGTAGACGTCGAGGGATTCGTCACCGTCAGCGGGATCGTTTGCGAGTCGGTTTGTCCGTTGTTAGAGACGGTGACAGTGACCGAGAACGCCCCCGACACCAGTGGAGTTCCCGTCAGGATGCCCGCGCTCGAACACGCGAGTCCAGAGGGAAGGCCCGAACACGTCCAGCTGGCTGGACCCGTCGCCCCGCTCGCCGTGAGCGTCGTGCCGTAAGGCTGGCCCACGATGCCGCCGGGTAATGAACTCGTTACCACGAGCAACGTAGCCCCACCACCGCCCCCGCCCCCGCCACCACCACCGGAAGAAGCTGCAGCGAACATCGCCGGCGTGGAACCAATGGCGTAGTTCGACTGAGAAGCGTCGGTCGCGCTTAGAGTTACCGTCTCCGCGGCAGTATCACTGACCGTGAAGTAAGCGATGTTCGACGAACCAGTGCTCGCTGGTGAGACCGCGACCAACGCGCTGCCCGTTGCTGCCAAGACCACGGACTGATTATCCACGGGATTGCCGTATTGATCTTCCAAGGTCACCGTTACGCTCGTCGTGCCCGGATTCGTTACCGACGCCGGATTGGCGACGACGGTTGAAGTGGTCAACGACACCGGACCGGCCACGAAGGTGACATTGAGGCCTGACGTCGTCGGACCATAGGCACCCGAACCAGCCTTGGTCACATTGACGGGGCACGTGACAGCCAAAGTCGATGTGACGACACCCGACGAAGACACCATGCAACTCGAAGGAGCACCGCCGGCGAGCTGATAGCTCACGGCTCCGCTCCCATTGCCGCCGGTCACGTCGATCTGCGGACTCGAACCGGCGACGGGACTGTTCGAGGTTTCAGGCGGCGCGAGCGACAAGTTAAGGGGCGACTGCGCGAGCTGGCCGAAGTCCGCGGTCGTCGTCGCACTCGGACCACTTATGGTTGTTGATTGCGCGCTCGCCGTATACGTGACATTTTCGATAGTCGAATCAGTGACGTAAAAAGTCGCCGTGCCATAAGAGTCACTGTTGAGCGAGTTCACGCCACTGAGGGGACCGACCCCCGTGTGAACGCTCGAGGAGCCAATGCCCCCGAGCGTCACCGTTTGGCCCGGAATGACGTTGCCGTACTGATCCTCGAGCGTGACGGTCACGATTGCGTAGCTCGATCCGTCGGCGGGTTCTGTTGCGTCACTCACCACGATCGACGAGTTTGCGGCGTTGACGGGCCCTGGACTGAACGTCACGTTCACGGTGGAAGAATTGACCGGCGCGTACGTACCGTTACCCGCCATTGTCGCCACCACCGGACAGGTCACCGCGGCGTTCGAAGACGTTAAGACACCCGATGAAGTAACCATGCAACTCGAAGGGGCGCCCGACGCCAACGCGAAGGTAATGGCGCCACCGTCACTTCCACCACTTGCGCTCATCTGTACCGACTGGCCAGCCGTCGGACTCGAAGGGTTCGCGCTCTCACTGAGCGGGCCCTGCGCGAGGAATCCGAATGTCGCCGCCGACGATGGGGATCCGCTGATCACCGTCGACTGCGTGGAATCGGTCGCGCCGTAGGTTACGGTCTCGGCCGTGGCGTCAGCAACATAGAACGTCGCCACGCCACTGGAATTCGTCGTCGCCGAGTTCGATCCACTGAGCGGACCTGTGCCGGTGTAGACCATGGACGATCCGATGTTGGTCAGCGCTACCGACTGATTTGAGACCGGGTTGCCGTACTGATCGTCAAGAGTGACGGTCACCGTCGCGTAGCTCGTGCCATTCGCCGGTTGATTCGGGTTGGTGACGACCACTGAGGATTGGGCGGCGCTCACCGGACCAGGGACGAACGTGACGTTCAAGGTTGAAGAACTCACCGGTGCGTAGGTCCCGTTACCCGCCATGGTCGCGATGACTGGACATGTGATTGCCTTGTCGTGTGACGTCAGCACGCCCGTCGTGGCGTTAAGGACACAATTACTCGGTGCGCCGCTCGCCAAGGCGTAGGTGACCATTCCGCCGTCATTTCCCCCTGAGGCACTCATCTGTACGGACTGGCCGGCGACGGGACTTGAAGGACTGGCCGATTCGTTGAGTCCGTTTTGCGACAACAGAGCGAACGTCGCCGTCGTGGACGAGCCGGTGATCGCAGTGGACTGAGCATTGGCTGAAAGCGTGACAGATTCGGACGCGGTGTCGGTGACGTAGAGAGTGGCTACCCCACTGGCGTTCGTGTTCTCAGAGTTAGCACCGGTCTGGCCCGCGCAGTTGGTGTACACCGTGTTGGTTCCTGAGAGACCGGTCAGAGATACGGCCACGTTCGGTATGACATTGTGGTCGGCATCCTCGAGCGTCACCGTGGCCGTGGCGCAACTGGTGCCGTTCGGTGGATTGTTGGCGTTGGTGACGACAATCGATGAATTCGCGGCACTCACTGGACCAGCGCTAACGACAATCGAGTACGTCGGGCTCGTAGCCGTCAGAATTCCACCAGCGTCCGCGGCAGCCAACGTGAACGTGTACGAGCCCACGGTCGTGGGAGTGCCCGTGATCGCGCCGCTAGAAGTGTTGAGCGAGAGTCCGGGCGGGAGAGACCCCGAAGCCAACGACCAGACAAACGGAGACTGGCCCCCCGTGATCGCAATCGCCTGGTTGTAGGCCACCGTGGCCTGACCATTCGCCACGGTCGTCGTGGTGATGACTGGTTTGTTGTAGATCTCAAAGAGCGTCTCGTTGAGAGCGAAACTGGTCACCCACACGTGAGAGCCGTCATCGGCTATGTTTCGCGGCGCCGACGTGCCGGCTTTATTCGGGTTCGTGAGGGTGAAGGTGTTGATGACCGAATGGGTTGAGATGCCAATCTCCGAGACGGTCCCACTACCCCGGTTCGTCACCCAGACGTCGGTCCCGTCAGAGACCAACTGATCGGGCACTCCCCCCACGGTGATCGACGAGCCGACAATCGTACCCGTGGCGCAGTTGATCTCCGTGACGCTTCCCGTTGGATCATTAGTGCCGTTGTAACCCGGAGCACTGCTGACCCAGACGTCAGTCCCATCCGAGGAGATGCCGCACAGTCCCTGGGGAACAGTGATCGTTCGAACGTAGGACGCGTTCGAAGCGTTCAGTTCAACAACCTTGGTACCGTTATAGAGGCAGTCCGAGTCACCGCCGGTACCGTCCATGGCGACCCAGACGTGCGTCCCGTCAGTGGACACCATGAATGGTCCCGCGATGTTCTGCAACGTGGCCGCACTGACCGTGGTGGCGACGCCGGTGGCGACGTTGATCTCACTAAGGGTGCCCCCGCCGGTTCCACCGGACGCTCCAGGATTTGGCACCCACACGTCCGTGCCGTCGTCAGAAAGTCCGTACGGTTGGGATCCGACGGTAATGGACCGTGTGAACGTCGGCGTGTCGTTGGCCCCAAGGGTGAATTCATCCACCGCCGCACTTTGATAGACCGAAGCCCAAAGGTGTCCCGAAGACCCGTTCCCGTCAACGGCGACCCAGTTCACGTTGGAACCCCCACCAAGATTCGACGCACCGGTCGTCGTCGAGACGACTGAGCCCGATGCGTTGTAGGTGTAGATGCCTCCGCTGGTGATCGCGTACTCAAGCAAACCCGTCGAGACTGCGTAGCCACAAATCGACGAAAGCACGGGAAACGCCACCCACACGACGGTCCCATTGGTGGCGACGCCTTGTGGTTTTTCCGAGTTACCGCCGCAGTACGTCGTACTCGTCTCAGTAAGGATGTCGCGGCCAATGGCGGGGTTCGTGAGCGTGCCGGGAAAGTTCGCCACGTTGAGCGTGGGAAACGGCGTAACGAACGTGACGCCGGCCGCTGGATTCACCGCGCCGGTGTTTCCCGCCGCGTCGGTCGAGACGCTGAAGTCGGTGTCGGGCAAGGTGCCCGCCGAAGGATTCGTGAATCCCGACAACGCGAAGACCGCCGGCGTGCTCGCGGCGAGGGTGCAACCGGTTCCCGTCGTGATGGTGATCTCCCCCGCCGAGGGCGAGTTAACGGCGACGGTGGGCGCGGTGCATGGATTCGTAGCGAAGCCTGAAACGGTCGTGAAGGTCGTGGACGCAGGAATTGAGACGCCAGCGAAGCTGACGGTGATCGTCGACGTCGCCGTAAGGGCCGCGGACGCGGTAAAACCAATATCCCACGACGTGGCGACGCCTGCGGCAGTCGTGGTAGGCGCAAAGGTAACACCGGTGACCGCGGCGGACGCGCTGACTTCAAAGCCCACCACTGAAACCATTGATGCGACCAGGGTCAGTCCCATAAAAAGGACAACGAACTTGTTTAGAACCGATTTCAACACTGAAAGGTCAACTTTCTCGAGAAGTTCAGTTGAGGCTGCACGGAATCGCCTACGCGAACCACAGAAGCGCCAGGCACGATAATTGCTGTTTACGAGTCAGTCGATAAACCAAGGAATCCCGCAAGACCTTTCCATGGAACCGAGGAAATCACACTCTCCTTGAGCCCTGTTCTCTTCGTCGTCGCTACTCACTGTAATTCATGAGAGTGAAAGAAATCGGCTTTCTTCGAGGTTCCCAAGCGAAGCGGTAGATCAAAGTCTCCTAAATTCGCTGAAACAGGGGCCCACGTCTCTCGCTAGCCAGACGTGTCGATGATTGCGACCGAACAATTGGCGCCGTGGGCGACCGAATTCGGCACGCTGCCAAGGACTCGGCGGGCGCCCTTCATCCCTCGATTCCCTACGACGATGAGATCCGCACCGACCTGATCGGCCGTGGCGACGATGACGTCGGCCGGTTCTCCAACGACGTGATGCAAAACAGGTTCCACACCGACCTTCTTTGCGATGAAGGACAGCACCTGTAAGAGGGCTTCGGCCTCGCCGTCAGGATTCATGTCCTGGAACTCCGCTGGTAATGATCCGTCGCGTCGTGGCTTCGGGTCGACTGCGGTCACGATGTGCAGCGTGCCGTTCGACATATGGGCGAGTTGGCTCGCCGCTTCGATGGCCCGCCGAGCCGTCGGCGAGTCGTCAGCGCCTACTACCACCACGTCAAACAGTCCCATAGCTTCCCCTAGATCTTTGAGGCTCTTCGTACCAGTCGCCTCGCGCACGCCGCGGACGATTTCTCGAAGGCTACCTCAAAGAGACGAAACGGGACATGGTTTTCTCGCCGCGTGACGCACTTCGCCGCGCGAGAAGACTCACGAACTTCTGGTTCGAAGCTGACACCGCTGCAGCGAACACGGAAAACTAGGGTGAAATCGTGGCGATCGCGATGAAGAGTGGCTAAGAACAACCCGAGCCTTGGATTACTTGGCGAAATTTCCCGGGGATCGCACCTCGTCGCGCTTCGCAATTCCCTACGCTTTGATACATCTCTCGTCAGTCCCGTGGCGGGCGCCGTCACCGCACTTCCCGTGGTCGCAGTGTTTGCAATCGGATTGGTCGCGGGAACCAATAGTGGTGCCATCGCGATGGCTGTCGGAGCAAACCTCATTGCCATTGCGTCGCTCGTGGGCGCACCGCGGCTCTCGTTGCGAATTGCCATCCTT
>JBEKWQ010000033.1:0-11372 GCA_049512875.1 Acidimicrobiales bacterium | reverse complement strand
GGTCGCCGTCGTGATGATCCGCGTTGGGCTTAGCGCCATCAAGAGAGTCGCCACACTCGCCGTTGGTGCAGGTGACGAGGACGGATCGTACACCCTGATTCGCGAGGAGTCGATAGAGCCCACCGGTCGAACTCGCCTCGTCGTCGGGGTGCGCGTGCACCGCGAGAAAGGTCAACTGCGACATTTATATTCCTCCAAAGAGATCGGTGCGATCACCCAAAACAGACGATCGACTCCACGCCCGTTGGTAGTACTCCGTGCCGAAGAGCAGGGTGAACAGCTCGCGGGACATCGTCACGAGGTCGCCGTTGTCTATTTGAGATTGGTGCATGGCAATGGCCTCTTGCTTCTGGGAGGCGTAGGCGGTGACGTCCATGACACAGGCTACGAGTTCGTCGGGAGTGTCGGGCGCGGCCTCGATGATCCATGCCGGCAGGTAGACGCCCTGGGTCTTGGCGTCACGCGTGAACTTCTCGAGCACGCCGCGAGGAACGACCGGGTAGTAGAGCCGCTGGGTCGACGAGCTCAACTGCACCGCACGCCGGGTGACTCTATTGGCCATGACGTGATCGGGGTGACCGTAGAAACCGTTCTCGTCGTAGGTCACGACCACCGTGGCCTGCACCTCATCAAGTAGGGCGGCGAGCGTACACGCCGCCACCTCAACGTCCACGTTCATGAACGCGTTGGGTCGCTCGTTTTGGGGCCAACCCATCATGCCCGAGTCGTCGTAGCCCAAGTTCACGAGGCGGGTAAAGCCAACGTGCCGACCAGCGCGCTGGAGCTCGCCCGCCCTCGTCGCCACTGTCGCGGTGCTGTCGTGATCCGGGTCGGACCCGGGTCGACCCCGCTGATCGAGACCAAGTGCGCCGTTGGTACAAGTTACCAATACGACCTGATAACCCAGGGCGCCATAGTGGGACGAGATTCCCGCCGTGAACAGGGCCTCGTCGTCGGGGTGCGCGTGCACGCAGACCAGAGTGGCGGTTCTCTTCATTGAAAGAGACTACGAGGCGATGAGCTGTGCGATTCGCACTACTAAGAGCACGCCCGCGACCGCAAGGTAGGTCGCGACGAGGCGCAAAAGGATCCGACGTGAAGTAGATAGCGGCAGCGGCGCGAGAAGCGTGAGACGAGGAGTCCGCCAATCGCGCTTGTCGAAGTCATAGACCTCTGGGGCGCTCGAGCGCCAGATTCCGATGGGTAGTCCAACGACGAGGCCCACGAGCGCCACGGCTCCAAGAACCGCGAGGAGTTTCGTTACGTTGATTGAGGTGAATAGGGTCGATACCATCATTGTGATTGATAAGACCACGAGCATGGTCACCACAATCGTCGCTACCACGTTGAGTAGTCGACCGTTAACCCAAGGCCCCAGCACCTGGCGGTCGTTGCAAAGCAAGAGGACGAAGATCGTCGTGCTCGGGAGCATCAAGCCACACATTGCCTGAACAGCCAGTGTGATGATGCCCAGAGGCGCTCCTGGAATGAGGGTGACCACGCCCGCGACCACCAGGAGGCCGGCGAAGACGCCGAAGAAACCCTTGGCGTCTCGAAGCCGAGAGTTCAGCGATTGACGCGATCCTGAAAGGTCGCTTAAGGCGTACGAACTAGCCAACGTAACCGCCGCCGCGCCTATCACCGAAGCGTTGAGCAAGAAGATCGCAAATATGGTGCCCGAAGCACCGCCTACGTAGCGCCCGAGTCCTCTGGCGACGCCCAGCGCATTCGTGTAACTGTTCGTACCCCCGTGCCCAGCGAATCCCGCGGCGCAGGCTGCAATGAGCGCCGCGGCGGCCACGACGACGATGACTGAACCAAGAACCGTGTCAACCCTTTCGTAGTTGAGCCACCTCGGTGTGATTTTCTTGTCGACAATGTTGGACTGCTGAAAGTAGAGCTGCCACGGCGCGACAGTCGTACCGATAATGGAAATGATGAGCAACACCGCGGCCGACGATGTCCCACCTCGTATCCCCGGTACCACGAGGTGCGTAGCGACACTCGAGAAGTGTGGCTTAGTGATTAACACCAAGGGGACGATGAAGAAATTGATGATCACGAAGATCATCATGAAACGCTCCCAGCGCTGAAACGAACCCGAGGCAGTTACGCTAAAGAGCAAGACCGCGGCAACGGGTATTGAAAAATATGGTGACACGCCGAAGTACTTCATGGAGAGCGAGACACCAATGAACTCGGTCACAATGATCAAGAAATTCAACAAGAGGATCGAACCGACGGAAACGTTGCCCCAATAGCGGCCAAAACGTTCTCGAATGAGACGCCCGTGACCGACGCCAGTCACCGCACCGAGACGAGCGACCATCTCTTGATTGATTATCAGGATCGGTATCAACAAAGGCAAGGTCCACAGGAGCGAATAACCAAAGTTCTGTCCGGCTTGGGCGTAGGTCGACACGCCTCCAGCGTCATTGTCGCCGACCATGACGATGAGCCCTGGACCAATAATCGCGAGCAGCGTCAAGAGGCGTGCGCGTACGCCGTGGCGGGTCCCGGTGTCGTGCTCCTTGATGGTTCCAAAGGCACCAGAAATCTGGTGCTCCGCTGTCTTCTCGCCTGGCACGCTCCACCTCCTTTCGTCTCTGTGTGGTCGTTCAGCGAAACAACCACGCGGAGACTGAAGGCGGGCTTAGCCAGTCTTGGGTTTCACACGGGGTTGTGTCGGTTCGTGAGTAGCCTCGCGGCCGGTACTAGGGGGTTTCAGACAGACCCCCTTTGAACGTGACCCAGGACACGGCGGCGCATGTTCATTCCTCCACCGCACTCATGCCAAACTCGCGACGCCAGCCCTGGGGCAGGAGTTCCTCGAGTAGGTCGTCGACCGTGATGACGCCGATCATGGATTCATGCTCGTCGTCCAAGACCGGCAAGACCGTCAGATTGAAGTCGCTCATTTTTCGCGCGATCCGGTGCAGGTCCCAGTGCGGATGCACGTGAGCGATCTGGGTCTGCGCCACGCTCAGTGCGAGATCACCACCCCTGGCGCGCACCAGCGGCGCAATGGAAGCGGCACCCATTGGTTGCCCGTTCTCGTCAAGGACGAAGACGACGTGCAACGACTCCGCGGGGACCTTCGACGTGCGTATCGCTTCGAGCGCCTCGTCCACGGTCGCGGCGGCCGGAACGAAGACGAAGTCGGGATTCATGAGTCCCCCCGCGCTCTCGGCGTTGTACGAAAGCAATTGGCGCACCTTGGTCTGTTGTTCCGAGGGAAGGTGTTCGAGGATGGGCAGACGACGTTCCTGGTCCACCTCGTTGATAAGGTCCGCGGCGTTATCGGGCTCCATCCGCGACAAGAGGCGCGCGGCCTCGGTATCGCTGCGGGCCTCGAGGAACTCGAGCTGGTGCTCGGTGTCGAGTTCCTCAAACACGTCGGCCTCGAGCTCGCGGTCGAGGCCGACCGCTTCAATGATCTCCTCACCTTCCTCGTGGCTCGCCTGCTCCACGAGGTCGGCGATCTGGGCCGGATGCAGTTTGGCGAGCTTTCGATACGGGATGCGCAACCGCGCCGAAGGAACGTGGGCGACGAACGGTTCGATGGAGGCGAAGTCGACAATGGCGTCGGCCTTCACGCGCTGGCCGATCTTCTGGCCGAGAATCCGTCGAAGGAGCGGTCGACGACCCGGATCCACGCCGACGACTTCCCACTTCCCGTCGATCTCGGCGATCTCGATCTCGTTGGCGATGATCAATCGTCCGCGCACGAGGTTGATCAGGTGTCGCGCCAAGAGGTCTTCAGCGAGCAGTAACTCACCGGGCCGTCGCTCGAATCGACGCAGGTCGACCCGGCGACCCTCGAAGGTCATTCGGCCAACCGCGAGTCCACCGATCTTTCGTATCGGGACGAAGAGATTGCGTCCCTCAATTTTGATCACCGCGCCGACGATCGGCGGATGCGGATCGTCGCCCAGACGCGCGACCAGATCCTGGACGCGGCCGATCCGGTCACCGTCCGAGTCGAAGATGGGACGGTGCAGGAACGTGGAGAGGTGGAGAATGTCTGCCATAGCGAGCCTTTAAGCCTCTTTAGGTTACCCCTTGTCGCCGCGGGACAGCCAATGGCGCCACGTGAAATCCGCGAAAACGAACGTCGAACGACGTTGCCCACTTAGCGCGTCGCGGTCGCTAATTCCTTCATCACGCCAGCGACGTAGGTCACGTCGTCGTCACTCACCCCCGCGTGGGTAACGAGTCGCACCCGTCGTGGTGCGACGGTACCCGCGAGCACGCCGTGCTCGGCGAGTTCGGCCACGATGGCCCGGGCTTGAGGGTGGTCGAAGGCCACGATGTTCGTACGACACGACGTCGGGTCGTAGTGCGTGTCACGAAATGTCGTGGCCACGATCTCGGCCAGGGTGCGTGCGCGCTCGTGGTCCTCGGCGAGGCGCTCGACCATAGTCTCGAGCGCCACGAGTCCCGCCGCCGCCAAAAAACCGGCTTGACGCATCGTGCCCCCGAGGCGCTTGCGTTCGATCAGCGCCGCCGCCATCAGTTCGGCCGGACCCGCGAGCAGCGAACCCACCGGCGCGCACAGACCCTTCGAGAGACACGCCATGACCATGGTCGCAGGTGCGCAGTAGTCCGCGGCCGACGTTCCCGTCGCCACCACGGCGTTGAACAGGCGTGCACCGTCAATGTAGAGCGGCGTCTCACCCAGGGACCGTCGCAAGTCGCGCACGTCCTCGAGTGGCCAGGGCGCGCCGCCCGAGACCATGTGGGTGTTCTCAATGGCCACCATCGCGACGTGGGGCTGGTGATCGTGCTCGGCGTCGATGACCTCGAGAACGTCACTCGTGCGCAGTATCCCGGTGCTGTCGTCCACCAGGACGAACTGGACACCAGAGTTGATGGCCGAAGCACCCATCTCGAAACTCACGACGTGTTGGCTGCGACCCGCGACGACCAGATCGCCGGGATTGGTCAGTACCCGTACCGCAACCTGATTGGCCATCACGCCCGAAGGGACGAAGACCGCCTTGGGCTTGTCGACGATCTGTGCGAAGCGTTCTTCGAGCTCGTTGACCGTCGGGTCTTCGTCGTAACCAACGTCACCGACCGTCGCGCTCGCCATGGCTTCGCGCATCGCGGGCGTGGGCATGGTCACCGTGTCGCTTCGCAGGTCAACCAGTCGCGTCATACCGAGAGGCTACTGACCGCGATTTAGTATGTCGGGATGAGTAACGAGACCTTCGATCAGTCACCCTCACAGCCCAACATCCACGAGGTGCTCGGCATCGAATCCGTGTTGGTTTCCCCTGAGAAGGTCATCATGCGCGTCGAAGTCGGCCCCAAGGTCCATCAACCTTTCGGAATCCTGCACGGCGGTGTCTCCGCGTTGCTCGCCGAGAGCGCCGCGTCAATCGGGGGGGCGGTGAGCGTCTGGCCGGAGTCGATCGTGGTGGGAACCGAACTCAACTGCTCGCACCTGCGCTCCATGACCAGCGGCACCCTCACCGCCACCGCGACGCCCATTCGCAAGGGCCGAGCCGTCCACGTCTGGGGCATCGACCTCACCGACGACCAGGACCGTCTAATTTGCGTCGCCCGCTGTAGTTTGCAGGTTCTACCGGCGCCCGGTGCGCCAAGCGCGTAGGACCTAGACTTTCTCCAAGACTTTCCGGTGAAGGGTTGACTATGGGCGTTCGTTTCAAGGGCTGGGGCATCGCCGTACCCGACCGGATCGTTACTAACGAAGAACTTTCCAAGACCCTGGACACCTCGGACGACTGGATCACCGAGCGCACCGGGATCCGCGAACGCCGTATCGGGGGCTCGGCGAAGTCGCTGGGCGTCCTCGCCGGCAAGCGCGCGATGAACGACGCCTTCGTCGAAGCGTCGGACATCGACTTTCTCGTCCTCGCCACGACGACACCCGACCGCATCGCTCCCGCGACCGCACCCATGATCGCCACCGAATTGGGTCTGACGTGTCCGGCGATGGACGTCAACGCCGCCTGCAGCGGGTTCATGTACGCCATCCGCACCGCCCAGGGACTGCTCGAGACGGGCAACAAGCGGATCCTGGTGATCGGCGCCGAGCACCTCTCGCGCTGGGTCGATTGGAGTGACCGCAACATGGCCGTGCTTCTCGCTGACGGCGCGGGCGCGACGGTGCTCGAGTACGACCCCTACGGCACCGACGTGCTGTCGTTCTGTCTCGGTGCTGACGGTTCGGCCGCGGACCTGTTGACCTGCGAACACGGGGGGTACTTCGAGATGGACGGCAAGGAGGTCTTTCGCCGCGCGGTGCGAGTGGTGGTTGACTCGGCCGAAAAGGCACTCCAGATCGCCGACATCAGTGCCGACGACCTGAGTCTCGTGATCCCCCACCAGGCCAACATCCGCATCATCCAGGCGGCGACCCAGCGCCTGGGCATCGAGATGGATCGGGCCGTCGTCGTCCTCGACCACTATGGCAACACCTCGAGTGCGTCGATACCGCTCGCCTTTGACGACGCACGACAGAACGGTCGCGTCAAGCCCGGCGAGTACGCACTCATGACCGGCTTCGGCGCCGGGATGACTTGGGCCTCGGCGATCGTGCGCTGGTCCTGATGCCCAAGCCCTCCCTCGTCATCCTCGCCGCGGGCCGAGCGCGCCGCTACGGCGGGCTGAAGCAGCTCGCGCCGGTTGGCGTACACGGCGAGGCCGTGATCGACCTCATCGCTTCGGACGCCTTCGCCGCCGGCTTCGAACGCGTGGTCATCGTCGTCAATCCCGACACTGGTCCCGAGATCGAAGAACACGTGCGCCGCGTCTGGCCACTCGACCGCATGATCTCCTTCGCCGTTCAGGAAAAGGCCCTGGGCACCGTGCCCGCCGTACTCGCCGCCGAGAAGTATCTCGACGCCTCAATCCCCTTTGGCGTCTCGAACGCCGACGACCTCTACGGTCGCGACGCGCTGGCCCAACTGGGTGCCCACCTCGCGAACAAGTCAACGTGCTGTCTCATCGGCTTTCAACTCGATCGGGCGCTCGTCGGCGACCTGCCGGTATCGCGCGGCGTCTGTCACGTGGTGAACGGCCACCTCACCGACATCTGGGAACGTCGCCAGGTCCATGCGACCGAGGACGGCTTCGTCTCGGACGACGGGGAATCGCCAGTCTTCCTCGCTCCCGAGACCACCGTCTCGATGAACCTCTGGGGATTCCAACCCTCGATGTGGCCACTGCTGCACAAGGAGATGGACACCCACGACTTCGAGCGCGAGCCTGAGTCACAGTTGCCGGTGATGGTCGGCAAGATCCTGCACCACGTGCCGCTGCGCTTTGACGTGATTGCCACCGAGTCGCGCTGCGTGGGCGTCACCCACGCCGACGATCTGCCCCTCGTCCAAGCCGACGTCCGGCTCCAGGTGAGCCTCGGCGAACGTCCCGAGCACGCATTTCGCTAACCGGCCCGAGCCATCCTGAGTGGCGTCGCACCGTACTCGTCCCGACCCATGCACCATCGGCGTCGCTCTACAGTGTGCACGGTGAACCCACTCGCCCCGACACCGCGAACCCCGCGTGCGCCGCGTCGCACCTCAATGGTGGCGACGTGGCCATCGCCGATCCGATGAGCGGCGACGTTTCAAGCGAAGCCACGAGCGTCATGGGCCCGGGCCGACTCGAATCGTTCAGCGACGGCGTCATCGCCGTCATCATCACGATCATGGCTTTTGAATTAAAGACGCCCGCCGCGGCGAACTTCCACGCCCTGTCACACGAGTTACCCCTGCTGCTCGTCTACGTCCTGAGCTTCACTTTCGTAGGAATCTATTGGGTCAATCACCATCACTTGCTGCGCGTGACCAAGCACATCGACGCCGCCGTCATGTGGACCAACCTGCACCTACTCTTTTGGCTCTCGCTGATCCCCTTCGTCACCTCCTGGGTGGGAGCCCAGCACGGTCACTCGTTGCCCGCCGCCTGCTACGGCGTCGTCGGTATTGGAGCGGGCGTCGCCTACAACTTGCTCGGCTTCGCCATCCACCGCGCCAATCCCCACAACGCCGCGATCGCCCGTGCGACTCACCGCGACGTAAAAGGCAATATCTCCATCCTCGTCTACTGCGCTTCCATTGGTCTTGCGTTCATCTCGCCGTACATCTCGTACGCGTGTTTCGCCGCCGTGGCGATCGCCTGGTTCTTGCCCGACCGTCGCCTCGTCACCGCGAGCGGCGCGACGACGTAACGGCTTCTCTTCAGGCGCCCGAGGCCCCGAGCGTCACGATCTTGTCGCGACTGGCGATCGCGACGGCCTCGAGTTTCGAATGCGCGCCCAGCTTGGTCAGTATCTTGCTGACGTGATTTCGCACCGTGTGAATCGAGATGAACAACGTGTCGGCGATCCGCTCAGTGGAATAGCCCTCGGCGAGTAGTTGGAGCACCTCGATCTCGCGCCGGGTGAGGAACTCGGCGTCGGGGTTGACGGGCTTTCGAAGGTGGTGAAGGAGTGTGTTCATCTCGTCGACCCGAAAGACCAGTTCTCCGCGAGACGCGGATCTGATTGCACTCAGCAACTCGTCCATTGGCCGATTCTTCGCCAACATGCCCACGCACCCGGCCTCGATGGAGCGGGCCATGAGGTCCTCGGGAGCGTCACCCGAGAGCATCAACACGTGGGTCTCGGGAAGTTGCTCAAGAATCTTCGTGACCGCGCCGATCCCGTCACCGTCGGGCAGTCGGAAATCCATCAGTACGACGTTGGGCCGCTCGCGCGCAACGAGCTCGAGTGCTTCGCTGACCCCGTGAGCGGTACCCACGAGGTGCATGTCCGGTTCTCGAGTGATCAACATGGCGAACATCTCGGCCACCATGAGGTGGTCCTCGACGATCGCGACGGTGATTGGTTCAGTGATGAGACACTCCCACGGCGCTAGAAAGACCGAACGGCACGACAGGCGCACTGCAGCAACCTCGTCACGATTCTAGGGACAATCCGGTCGAACTTCCTCTTTTGCGAGGCGCTCGATTTAGACCGTGACCCCGGACCAGGGGGCCACGTCGCGGTTCGTTGTGCGTGTCACTCACGCTCGTCATACAGCGCGGGTCGACGAAGCGCGAAGACGTCGATCTCGCGCCGACGTCGAGCGACCTGGGCGAGGTCGAGGTCGGCGACTACGACCTCGGGTTGGTCGGTGTTGGACTGGGCGAGGACCACGCCCCAGGGGTCGATGATCATGGCGTGGCCGTGGGTGGCGAGTCCCTCGTTGGTCGTGCCCACCTGGGTCGCCGCGACGACGAAGGCGAGGTTCTCGATGGCCCTCGCGCGAGCCAGCACCTCCCAGTGCGCGGGTCCGGTCGCCGCCGAGAACGCCGAAGGCACCGCGAACACCGTGGCCCCGCGCACGGCGAGCGAACGGTAGAGCTCGGCAAATCGAAGATCGAAGCAGATGGTGAGACCCAGGACCACGTCATCGAACGCGGCGGTCACCAGTTGGGATCCCGGTGCGATGGCCGAGGACTCACGAAAGGTGACCTCACCGGGCACGTCGACGTCAAACAGGTGCACCTTGCGGTAGGTGGCGAGTATCTCGCCCCGCACACCGATCAGCACGCTCGTGTTATAGGACCGGCGTTCGTGTGGCGAGGTCTCCAAGAGGCTGCCCAGGTGCACGTTGACGTTTCGTTCACGCGCGAGCTCGGCGAACTCGTTCGTGGTGGGACCCGGGACTGATTCACCCACCCCTTCGTGGAAGCGCGCCGGCCCGTAGAAGCTGAAGTACTCGGGAAGTTGAATGTACGTCGCCCCCTGGTCGGCGGCGGCGCGCACCAGCTCGAGTGCGATGGTGACGTTGCTCTGCTTGTCGGTGCCCGAGCGCATCTGGGCCACGGCGACGCGCAACGGCTTAGCCACCGTCGTCATTCGCGGGCGTGGTGGCGCGAGAGGGGCGCAACAGCCAGAGCGCGGCCAGTACCCACAGGACAATGATGAGCGACCAGAGCACCACGCGAACCCAGGTGTCCAGTCCGCCGCTCACCAACCGAAAAGAGCCGGCCTGCAGCGGCGCGTAACCACCGATCCAGCCCGTAAGTCCGCTGTCGATGTTCTCGAGCCACGTCCCGAGCACGTAGCACGCGAGACCGAGCCCTACGACGAGAACGACGCGTTGTGAGCGGTCCAGACGCAGTCGCATGGGCACAGTCTTCCATGCTCTGACGTGATCAATGCCAGTCCCTCGAGGGCACCGTCGCGCCCAGGTCGAGCGTCTCGACGTGCTCGGCGCTGAGCGCCATGGTTCCCTGGCCGCGCTCGAGCGAACCACGGATCACCAACGCGCGCGACGAACGCGCCACCACCGACCAGCGCGCCCACGCCCCCTTAGAGAAGATGACGTTGACGTGGCCCGTCTCGTCCTCGAGGTTCAAGAAGACCGCCCCGTTGGCCGTCTCGGGGTGCTGACGATGAGTGACCACGCCCGCGACGCTCACCCGTGAACCCTCGACGGCCACGAGTGCGTCCGCGCGGGTGACTCCTCGTTCGTTCAACTGGTCGCGCACCAAGGAGATCGCGGTCGCCTCGGTGGTGAGGCCCATCGCCCACAGATCGTCGGCGACCCGCTCCATCTCCGTCGTCGCCGGCAACGACGGAGCCGCGAGACCGGTCACCACGCCGGTAAGGCGCTCGGGCGTACTCTGGGCGGCCGCACCCGCGGCCCAGACCTGGGCCCGACGACTCGTGCCAAAACAGTCCAGTGCTCCGGCGGCGGCGAGCGTCTCGAGGTGGTGCTGTTGGAGCCCGGCGCGACGCACCAAGTCCTCGGGTCCCTTCCACGGTGCGCCGTCGACGATGCGCGTCGCCAACTCGGTGCCGATAGCGCGCAACGCGCCCAATCCCACACGTGCCCGGGGCGACGCGGTGTCACCTTCGAGCGTGGCGCCCACGCCCGAACGATTGACGTCGGGTCGCTCGACGAGCACGCCGTGGCGCTTGGCGTCGGCGACCAGGCTCTGGGGAGACCAGAACCCGAGGGGCTGGGCGTTCAGCAACGACACGAGGAACGCCGCCGGGTAGTGCAACTTGATCCACGCCGAGCAGTAGACGAGGTGGGCAAAGGACACCGAGTGACTCTCGGGGAACCCGAAGTTCGCGAACGCGGCGAGCGCGTCAAAGAGTTGGTCGGCGTCGCGCCCCGTGATGCCGTTCTCGGCCATGCCCGAGTAGAAACGACTCTTCAACTTCAGCATCCGAATCTCGGAACGCTTGGCGGCCATGGCCTGACGCAGTTCGTCCGCCTCGGCGGGGGAGAAGCCCGCGACCGCGACCGCCATCTCCATGAGCTGCTCTTGGAACAGCGGCACCCCGAGCGTGCGCGACAGGATCGGCTCGAGACGCGGGTGCAGGTACGTCACGGCCTCGTCGC
>JBEKWQ010000032.1:0-11372 GCA_049512875.1 Acidimicrobiales bacterium | reverse complement strand
TGTCAGTCTTTGTTGGCACCCTCACTGGTTCGATCACGTGGCTTCATCTCCTCCTACTTGTTCCCTGGTGCTTCGGGGCAGGAATGGTCGAGGCCTTCGGCCAGACATCAGCGACCGTGGGCTCACAAGCCGTCATTGCCTACGTCGTCCTTGGCCGCTTCAACGGGAGTCTTCTCTTTGCCGTCCACTTCAGTCTCCTGGTCACGCTCGGTGCCGTAATAGAAATTGTGGCACTCGCTCTCCTGCGACTACCTTCCAGTCTTCGCTACCAGCGAACTCGCCTCGCCACCTCCATTGAAGCGGTCGCCCGACTCGCGCTCCAAGATCCCACGAGTTCGGCGACGGCCGCCCTTTCGTCCCTCGACGACACCGAACAAGTACTCGACGACCCAGCGCTCTTCGGACGTACGGACGTGCGCGAACTGCGCGCCATCTTTGATCAAACTCGTCGGCTTCGACTCGAGATAACGACGCTCTCGGGTCTACGCGTCCGTTTGCGAGCAATGGACGACCAGAACGATGAACTTCGTGTCGCGACCAGCCTCGAACCACTTTCGAACGCACTCGTAGAAATGGCGAATTCCCTGCGCCAGCGATCAAACTCGTCGTGGCGACCCATCGTCATCGACTTCGAGGAGAAGATTGGCGCACTCGACGTCGACGTCAGTGAACCTTCTGTTGCCCAGAGGCTCGCGAGCCAGTGCGCCGAACACCTTCGAGCAGTCGCGGGTCAGTTGCGCGCGATGGGCAAACTCATCGAGACATCCGGGCTAGATTCGGGTCGGCGCGTCTGGCGCCCGGCGCTCCCCAAGTTTGCGCGACCCGATCTGACCAGACTTCGAAGCGACGCACTCACGTTGAAAGACAACTTCACACTCGCTTCGCCTGCGTTTCGACACGCCGTGCGGCTCGCCGTCGCGGTGCCCGCGGCCGCCGTACTGGGATCCGCCCTCGGACTTCCCCGAAGCTTCTGGCTCACGTTCGCCGTGTTGGTGATCTTGAAGCCCGATTACAGTTCGCTCATCGACCGAGGATTCGGTCGTTTACTCGGTACCATCATCGGCGCCACCTTTGCGGCACTGCTCGTAGGTGGCCTTCATCCCGACCTTACCGTCACGGTTCTCTTGGTGGCCTTCTCGGCCTGGGCCGCCTACTCAACCTGGTACGCGAGCTTTGCGGTCTCGTTCGGCTTCATCACCGCGCTGGTCCTCGTACTCTTGAGCGTCAGTGCGACCGACACACTGACGACCGCTCTCGACCGTCTGATCGACTTCTCACTCGGCGGCGTCATCGCTCTCGCGGCCTATTTGGTGTGGCCGACGTCGCTGCGTACCAGCGTCAGTGACGCGATAGCGAACCTCTATCACGCCCTCGAGCGATACCTCGCCGCCGCCTTTGACATCGTCGAAGGCAAGAATCCTGATCCCGAAAGAATCATCACAAGGTCGCGAGCCACGCGCATGGCGTGGATCCACGCGGAGAGCGCCGTCGGCCGCGCCGTCGCTGAGCCTGGATTTGCGCGTTCGGGTCTCTCCGACGTTCGCGGTCAACTCGTGACGACCATGCGAATCCTGCGTGCCCTGCACGCAATTCGAATAGAGGCCGAACGCGGTTCTACGATCGAGCCGTCGCGTGCACTCGACGATCTCGTGCAAGGTTGCATCGAGAGGCTTCACACCTTGTACGAGGAAGATCAAGGGAATCTCGAAGGTCCCACCCTTAATCTTCGATCGCTCTTTCGCAGCGCGCAAGAGACGCTCGGTGAGTCGCGCGAGTCGGCGAACCTCGTGATTCACCTCGACGAACTCGTAAACGCCATTAATACCGCGACTGAACTCGCTCACGCACTGCCATCGTGACCATCGCGTTAACTGCGCGTCAGGACCGTCTGGGACCTTCAGGACTTGAGCGCGCTGACGAGTTGGGATATGTCGACGGTGGCACAGCCAATGGACTGGTCCGAAGCACCAAAGGGTACGTAAAGGACACCGCGGTGCGCGAGGGAACCGCACGAGTACAGCACGTTGGGAACGTAACCGTCTCGCTCTTCGGCCGAAGGTGCGAGTAAGGGATCCACCAAGGAACCAAGTACCCGAGATGGTTCTTCGAGGTCCAACAACATGGCTCCAATGCCGTAGGTGCGCATTGGACCGACACCGTGGGTCAACACCAACCAACCCTCATCGAGTTCGATGGGTGATCCGCAATTACCAACCTGCAGCATTTCCCACGTATTGGCCGGGGTCTTGAACAATGTCGCCTCGTCCCAATTGTGAAGATTGTCAGAGAACGCGAGGGAGTTGTGCTCTCGGTCGAATCGGGAGAGAGCGGCGAAGCGACCGTGTATCTTTCGCGGGAAAAACGCCAACCCCTTGTTCTGCGCGGCGACGCCGGTAAGCGGCGAGGAATTGAACGTCACAAAATTATCGGTCTCTAGGAGCTGCTGGCTCACTACTACACCGTCGTATGCGGTGTACGAAGCAATGTAACGAGCACAACTGTCGTCATGGATCTCGACGAAGCGTGCGTCCTCCATGCCCTGGCCCTCGCGCAGCGTAGAAGGCCAGAGAACACGCTGGCACAATTCTGTATCCGGATCGAAAGTCGCGCAGTAAAAGTCATCGGTGAACGACCTCAGCAATGCCGCCGTCTCGTTGACGTTGGGACGCACGTCGCTCTCGGCCCCCACCATGGCGAGGGACCGGTCCAACTCCTCTCGCGAGAACTGCAAAGGGAGACGGTCCAACACCGTCGACGCCGTCTCGCCCTCGAGGCCCAGGTCGCGCAATCTTGCGTGAAACACGTCTCGATTAAGAGAAGCGGGCCTGCTTTCGGCGAGCACCGGGAACGATTTCGGTGCTTCGATGTGAATCGCGTGGTCCGCACCAATCTCGCCTCCGCGAAAACTAATTGTCGACGTATGGCCTTCACCAATGGACCGCAGGCTCATGACGAGTCGAAGACCACCCGCTTGCACATCAGTCTGGTCCGGATGCCTCACCAGACTCGGATTGCAGATCGCGGCGCCTTCGATGGAGTATTCGTGCGTGAAGGCGGCGCCGAGCAAGAGACGACGGTTCACTGAGATTCCCTCGCCGGCGATTCCTATGACCCGTTGCGCATGATCGTCGAAGAGGGCCGCGAGATCATCGTGACGATTTGAGAATCTCTCGACGAGATCGGACATGACGTCATCGACGTCCTCCTCGCTCAATGCCATGACTTCTTGAACGGTGTTCGAGGTGCGCGAATCGCTGCCGCCAATGAGTTCCTGGCCCGGGATGAAGAGCCGGGTTACCACCCGGGTGACGTCGGCGAGAATGTGAACGTCGGTTCGTTTCGCGATCCCCGTTTCTCTCATCACACCAACTCCGTGCGTCGAGTGTTCTCAATCGTGGCGAGTGTGGCGCAGAGTGATTTGGTGCTCCTCTTCACACTTGGACCTTTGACGCGCAGTCGATCCAGTCGCGTACCCGTCACCGGTTCGGACGTCAACGCACCTTCATCGTCCTCGCTCAACAACCACGGGACCGTCCTAGTGAACACTGGGAACCGCCGTTCATCATCGGTCAGGTCCCGGGTTCGGACGTCGACGTCGTACAACGCCGCCACCTCATGAAACTGTGGTTTCTCCAACTCGTCACTCGGCCCTCGACGAACCGTCACGACGGTGTCCGAGCGCTCTCTTACTTTGGTCTCGAGCGAGAAGAACTGTTGTGAGTGGGGATGCCCTAATTCCATTCGCTGATTATTGTCCAAGCCCGGCCCGTCGACGATCTCGGCTGAGGCCAACAACGCGTCCGGCCATCGAGGGCGTCTTTCGGACCATTCCCGGCACTTTTTAGGTGCCGATCTCGCACCCGGGACCACCGCCCTTCGAACGAGAGCGAGGGCCTCACGAGTCACTCTTCCGGCCACGCCGCGTGTCTGCTTGGAAAAGAACGACCGATGAATCACGCTGGCACGTCGAGTCGCTGGATGAGCAGATTGGTCATCGCCAGATACTGACGGGCCACCGATTCCCAACTCAAGGTCGCGCTCAGGCGCCGAGCCTCGCGCGACATCTCTTCAGCCAACTGTGGATTCGAAATGATCTCGCGCACCGCGCTCGCGATGGCCAATGGATCTTTCGGATTCACAATGAGCCCGGCTCCTGAATCAAGTAATTCCACGGCGTGGGGAAACGACGTTGCCACGACGGGACGACCAGCGGCGATGGCCTCAACCAGTACGCCAGATGTTGCCTGGTCCTTCGAGTCATAGGGCAGGACCACCACGTCAGCGTTCTCGATGAGTGTCAAAAGCGAGAGGCGATCGCGGTAGCTGTTGTCAAAACTGACCATGTCCGATATGCCCAGGTCGTCCGCTTTCTGGACGAGTCCTTGTCGATAGCGTTCACCCTCACGCGCGAGGACCTTGGGGTGGGTTCGCCCAGCGATGACGTAGTTCGGAACCGGCGCCAGGTCGCGTAAGTCGCCCATGGCTTCGAGGGCCCACTCGATGCCCTTACCGGGTCCGAGAAGACCCCACGTAAGGAGCGTGGGTCGCAGCGAACTGGTGGGGCGACGGTGACTCGCGACCACCTCTGCGCCGTGAGGGATCACTTGCACCGGTGTGGAACCCACGACGAAGCATTCTCGCAGCTTCTCCTGCGCTGACACCGTCATTACCACAATCACGTCCACGCTCTTGATGACTTCATTCAGCACTTCTCGCTGATGCTGCATCGGGTTCGACAGGACCGTGTGCAGAATCGCTATCGTGGGCACCTTCAAACCATGGAGCACCCTGAGCACGTCTTCGCCATCGGGCCCGCCATAGAGCCCGTATTCGTGCTGGACAATTACCACGCCGCACCGATTAAGCGCCGCAGTGGCTGGCGCCACCGTACCTCGATCCGCGGCAACGAGTTGACCAATGATTGGAATTTTGGAGGGCACCCAGACCTCCTCGCGATCTAGGACGCGAACCAGCGACACAATGTTCCCAGTCCTCTCAAACTCTTTGGCGAGCGAGGCAGTGAATGTCGCGAGGCCACACGACGTCGGAGGGGCACTGCTCAAGAAGCCGTAGGAGACGGGACTGGCGCTCACAATGTCGCCAAGGCGAGGACCACGAAACCACGCACGCGATGCGTCATCGAACGTGCCACGCTGGAACCTACGTTTGTCAAGGTGCGACCAGAAGACTGGACGAGACTCGTAACGCCAACGTCGAGTCGCTCACGAGGGCTGGGGCCGAAGACCGATACCTTTTCCCGTTCGTTTTCAAGTTCTACCTCGTAGCTAGGGAAAGAATCATCATTCCGCCCGCCCGATGGAATGATTCGGGGGAACCTCGAATTTCTCGCGAAGTCGTCGCAGCGATTCGCGAACGCTTTCGTAAAAGTCGCTGTTCGGATCATTGTCGCTGGCGCCAATGCGCTGGTTCGCGGTCTCGAATAACTCAGAGAATGATTGTTCGAAATCTTCGGGATCCGGTGAATCTCGAGAGTTGCGCGCCGGGGGGCGCGACGCCTGCGCCTTTACGTGGCGATCCCCGGCGGCGAAAAAGTACGCGGCGGTCATTGCGCCCACCTTGGCTCCCGAGAGGGGAACACGTCGAAGTCCTCGACCTCGCAAACGGGATCACGCGTCGGCACACCAGCCAGGTCCGTGAGACACAGGCTCAGAACCGCTTGGCCTGGCACGTGCAAGGGCGGCGGGAGTGTCACAACCTTAAAGAGACTCATCAGACCCGCTTCTCTCGTTGTTGGCAATTGCCAAGGCAAGGAAGCGAAGTCCAGACGTCCTGAGGGAATTGTAACACGGACAACAAGTTTCTTTCTCGAAGACTTTGGCTGATCAATGCGGACCGGTCACCAACGTCGAGAATTGCGTGACGCCCGCTCGAAGCGACGGTGAGGGTTAAGAAATCACTTCGCCGACCGCAGGAGCCTTACGTTTCGAACGCTGTGAACCGATCCCCAGGGAATCAGCGACGTGGCTTATCTTTGGACGAGTCGAGACCGTGTGGATCGAGTACGCCACTGACGACCGAATTCGCGACGCTCGTGAGCCCCAAGTTGTGATTACGCGAGTGGGCCCGAAGGATCGCAAAGGAATCGTCCATGTTGCATCGCATTGCTTCGCTGATCATGCCCTTGGCTTGCTCGATGATGATCCGACTCGTGAGAGCCCGATTCAACTGCTCGTTCAAGGTGATCGCGGCGATCGAAGATTGATGCTGGAGAACCGTGATCGTGGCCACGTCGGCCAACGCCTGAGCGACGATGACGTCATCGTCATCGAGAAAGCCCAATTCGGTGCGAAACAAATTCAGTGCACCAATCGTCTGACCCCGCAGCCTCATCGGCAGGCAGTGCACGGACTGGAAGCCCAGTTCGAGTGCCCGCGGCGTGAATCGAGGCCACCGTTCGTCCGGTGCCACCAACTCGCGATTGACAATAGCGTTCCCGTCGCGCAAGCAGTCAATGCAAGGACCCTCATCGGTTTGAAGCTGGAACAATTCGAGAACTCTCATGGAGTCGCTGGAAGAGGCCACGTATTGAAGCTCCCCGCCCGGGGATAACAACATAACTCCCGCCGCGTCGACGTCGACTGCTTCTACACTTCGATCACTCAGCAACGTCAACACGTCGATGACGTCGAAATTGTCGACCAAACTGTCCGCCAATTCCACGAGGGTGGCGACGAGCAATGATTCTCTACTCATCTAGGCCCCCCGTCGCTTCTTAGCACTCGATGGGAACAGGAACTCCGCTCGTACCGATATCCCAATTCTACACCCCTTGACTCGCTTTCTAACCGGTCTCATCGAGCCACGTACCCTTTTCCTTGCTAAAACTTGTTTCGCGCGCAATAACTCTGGTCGCGAGGGTCGATATCGGTGTGTCGGTCGCGAACGCGTGCGATCTCAGCAGCACCAGCGCTTCTCCGACGTTGGTCGAGCCCTGAACGGCCAGCATGCCAGCCGCCTGGTGAATCGCGAAGTCAAAGGTTGCCTCACGTTCGAGTTCGGCGGCGAGCGTGCCGCCCGAGGCGCCGGCCTGCATGGCGAGGATCGCCCGCCCGATCACCGAAGCCATCAAGTAGCCGCTGGTCGCCTGTTCGTAGGTGAGCGAACCCCGTCGGTCGCGGTAAAGGCTGAGTGCCCCGAGCCGGACCGCGCCGATTCGTACGGGAAAGCCGAAGACCGCTCGGGCACCAGCGTCGAGCGCCTGAGGAGTGTAGAACACCCAACGACCGCCCGCGCTCTTTTGTAGATCGGCTTCTTCAACCGCGTCTTCGCCGCGACAGGCATCGTTACAGGGGCCTTCACGCAAGGTAATCTCAAGGTCCATCAACTGACTGGACGTCTTGTCACTGGTTCCCATGCTGGTCATGTCAGCGCTCGACATACTAAGAGCGATACCAGCGCCCGAGAGTTCGGTGATTTCGGCTGCCACCATGCTCAGGGCGCCCTCATTGGCTCCTTCACGCTCGTAGCGAGCCATGAGTGCGAAAATGTCGACGAGCCGGTCCGTAGCCACTTCAGTTGGCTTTGAAATTCGCGAAAGCCGAGCGATAGTCCGTTGACTTCGTCACGGTGGTTCTCCTAACAACGTGTCGACGCTCAACGAGGGCTAGATCTAGCGCTACCAAACTTCCAATGCGAAATCTAGTTCCACCCTACCGCGCCCGAGAATCACCGGAATCAACGTTCACCCAATGGTCATAAAGTGCCCCATTCACCCGTTTCGAGATCGCCACCATTCTCTTCACTGGAAGTCGGCGCCACTTCAACCTCGTAGCGCCGCCTCGATGATCCTTCCAATCTGGGTGCTCTCGAGCAGGAACCCGTCGTGACCGACGCTCGAGCGCACCGTCTGCAAGGGTCGTACGTTCGCCAAGAGATCGACCAGTTCCTCCTGGAGTCGTGTCGGATAGAGGCGGTCCGAATCGATACTGATCACCGTGACCACACTCGTGACGCCGCTTAAGGCCTCCTTTATCCCTCCCCGGCCCCGGCCCACGTCGTGATAGTTCATTGCCTCACTCAGTACGACGTAGCTGTTGGGATCAAAGCGACGGACCAACTTGTCGCCCTGGTACTCCAGATACGACTCAATGGCGTAACGCCCACCGTCAATGGCTGTTTCGCCGTCCTGCTCCATTCGCCCGAAGCGAACGTCAAACTCACCGCTCGTTCGGTACGTGAAGTGACCTATGCCGCGCGCTAGGGCCATTCCCGCGTAGGGGCCGGTTCCGGTGTCGTAATAGTCGCCGCCGCAGAACCCAGGGTCGAGCCGGATCGCCCGTATTTGCAGCGAACTCAGCGCGATTTCATCGGCCGTCGACGCGGCGCCCACCGCGAGCACCACGGCGCTCGCCAGTCGCGAAGGAAAACCCACGGCCCACTCGAGTACTCGCATGCCGCCCATCGAACCGCCCACGACGGCGTACCACTGGGTGATGCCCAAGTGATCGGCCAGGGCCACCTCCACGTCGACTTGATCGCGAATCGTGATGCGGGGGAAACGTGACCCGAAGTGACGACCAGTGGCGTCTCGTGAGGATGGTCCAGTGGTACCTTGGGCTCCGCCGAGCACGTTGGGACACACGACGTAGAACCTGCTCGTATCGATGGCGAGGCCCGGGCCGACCACGCCATCCCACCAACCCTTCGTAAGGTGACCCGGACCAGACGGTCCCGTGACGTGACTGTCGCCGGTGAGGGCGTGCTCGACCAGTATCGCGTTCGATCGAGTCGCGTTGAGCGTTCCCCAGGTCTCGTAGGCCACGGTGACACTCGCCAACGAATCTCCTGCTTCAAAGCGAAAGCCTCGTTCGTCGCGGCCTCGAAGCACGACGAACTGACGGTGGCCAGGTTCGTCGCCGTCGCGCCAGTACCCGACGTGCTCGGAGTTCATCCCTGGGCCGCGCGAAACCCTTGTTCGAGGTCGGCGAGGATGTCCTCTAGGGTCTCGATACCCACCGACAAGCGAATCAGATCGGGGCTCACGCCGGTCGTTTGCTGCTCCTCCTCGGTCAATTGCGAGTGCGTCGTCGAGGCGGGGTGGATAGCGAGGCTCTTGGCGTCGCCGACGTTGGCGAGATGGCTGAAGAGTTCCAGTCCCTCGATGAACTTGCGTCCGGCGTCGGCCCCACCCTTGATTCCAAAGGCGATGATCGATCCACCACCCTTGGGAAGGTACTTCACCTGAAGGGCGTGCCACGGACTGGATTTCAGGCCAGAATACCTAACCCACTCGACGTCCTCGCGGGCTTCGAGCCAGTTCGCCACGGCGGTCGCGTTGGCGACGTGCCGTTCGATGCGCAGACTCAACGTCTCGAGACCCTGGAGGAAGAGGAACGAGTTGAGCGGTGCAATCGCCGCACCGATGTCTCGAAGATACTGAAGACGGGCCTTCAGCACGAAACGGGCCGGGAAGAGCGCCTCGGGCAGATCGCCAAAGACCAAACCGTGGTAGCTCGGATCAGGCTCGGTGAAACCCGGAAAGCGTCCGCTCCCTTCGTAGTCGAATTTCCCCCCATCGACGATCACGCCGCCAATCGAGGTCCCGTGTCCGCCGATAAATTTTGTGGCCGAATGCACGACGACGTCAGCGCCGTGTTCGAGCGGCCGCGACAGGTACGGCGTCGCCAAGGTGTTGTCAACCACGAGCGGAATATGGTTGTCGTGGGCAATCGTGGAGACCATCTCAAAGTCAAGGACATCGCCCTTGGGGTTACCCAGCGTCTCGGCGTAGAAGGCCTTGGTGTTGGGTCGGACAGCCGCTCGCCACTCGTTGGGATCATCGGGATTTTCCACGAAGGTTGTCTCGATTCCGAGCTTGGGCAGCGTGTAGTGGAACAGGTTGTACGTGCCTCCGTAGAGTGACGCTGAAGAGACGACGTGTCCCCCGTTTTCGGCGAGATTGAGAATTGCGATCGTCTCGGCGCTCGAGCCCGAAGAGACCGCCAAGGCCGCGACGCCGCCTTCGAGTGACGCCATGCGCTCTTCAAAAGCGTTCTGGGTCGGGTTCATGATGCGGGTGTAGATGTTGCCCAACTCGGAGAGTCCAAAGAGCGCCGCAGCGTGGGCCGTATCACGAAAAACGTAACTGGTGGTTTGGTAGATCGGTATCGCACGAGCGCCCGTCGCGCTGTCCGCACTGGTGCCTGCGTGTATCTGACGGGTTTCAAAGCCCCACTCGGCCACTTCATTCTCCTCTGTTCATGGGTCGACGACATCGAGCCCGACGTGCTCGTACTTTATATGATTAATCTTATGGTTTAAGTCAAGAATAAGCGGGCGTCGGTGGTGGATTTGGCCGTATAAGTATTGTCACCGACTGATCACAGGAAACTCGAAGGAAGTGCTCGTTTTTCAAGGAAATTCTGCCGTTACGATGGATGAGCGACGTTTTGCGAATTGTCCGCGGCCGAACGATCACGACGGGATCGCGGCCCGACACGCTTGCCGATTATCTCGGGTCGATCGATTGGAGGAACTATGGAACGTTCATGGTTCTGGCAACGCGTCAGCCGAATTCTGCACTGGGTTGGCGACGTTACCTCACGCTCGGGTGCCTCGGTGGTGGCACTCCTGATCATCGTGGTGTTTGGCGTCATCCTCGCGGCGAATGGTTATCCCAATAGTTGGGAGACCAGTTTTTCGGCGATCGTCAGTGCCTTCACCCTCGTCATGTTGTTCGTGATCCAGCACACGCAAGGTCGACACCAGAAGGTCTTGCAACTCAAGCTCGATGAGCTGATTCGCACGTCACCCGGAGCGGACGACTTACTCGTGCACCTCGAAGTTGCTCCGGACAATGAGCTCCTCGAACGCGAGCAGGAGCAGGTCGCCCATCACGAGGCACTGCGCGATGACGCCGAACTAGAGATCATCGAATTCAATCCTGACAAGAAGCCTTAGTACTTTGGCGAAACGTGACGCCTATCGTCGCGCCGCGAAGTACGCCGTCATTGGGTCGAAGTAACTCTTCTTCCATCCGCCTTGCTCGTAGCCCAGGTCACCGTCGGGGACGTTCGAATGAAGAACTCGCACTAAGGTCTCCTCGCCGACCGGCTCGAAGATCACTTCAATTCGAGAATCTGGTGCGTCGAGCGAGAAATTCTGTGTGCGCCAGGATTGCACGATGCGGCGATATGGGTCGAGCTCTAGGGTCGTACCCTTGATGTAGTCCCCCCACGCGGTGAATTCACCGCCCACCACCGGATCAATGTGGGCCTCTCCTCCGGTCATGGCACTGTGTTCCTCGTTCGACATCCACGCTCGATAGACCGTTTCGCAGTCGGCGGGCACCAGACCAGATACCTCAAAGTCGTACGGCATGGCTCCCCCTCTCGGCGCACTCGCGCACGGCA
>JBEKWQ010000031.1:0-11400 GCA_049512875.1 Acidimicrobiales bacterium | reverse complement strand
GCGACGGACATTCGTTGGCCCCACTGCTCGCGGGAACGCAAACCCCTTGGCGTACCCACGCGCACTACGAGTGGGACTACCGCACGTACTGGATCAATGACAAGACCGCGCGCGACACGGTTGATTGGAACCTCTCGCGACAGAACCTGGCGGTCTCGGTCGGCGAGGAAACGGCGTACGTGCAGTTTGGTGACGGGACGTTCCGGTGTTTTGACCTGGTGGCTGATCCGACGTGGCGTACCGAGTGCGAGGACGTGACGCGGGTCCTTGCGGGCGCGCAGGAACAACTCGTGTGGCGTCAAGAGCACCTCGAGCGCCAGTTCACCGACATGTTGTTGCGCACGAATCGTCCCGGCCGGTGGCCGGCCGCCCTAGTTCGATGAGTAGGCGAGTCCTCGTTGTATGCCACGCAGGAAATCGAAGAAGGTCCGGTCACGGTCCTGGGCGAAGTTGATGTTCAGCATCTCGAGTGATACGAAACCGTGGCACGCCGACCAAAGCATCTGAGCGGCGTCGGCGGGATCAAAGCCCTCGAACAGTCCCAGCGACTGGGCTGAGGCCACCAATTCGACCAACGTCTCGAATGTTTCGTACGCAACGGTCGCGGCGGGGATCGAGGGCGTGAAGCCGACGAAGCGGTGCATGAACATCACGGTGTAGTGCGACTGGTGCGTGAGGGCGAAACGTCGGTACGCCTGGGCGGTGTTGAAGAGAGGTTCGTTGACGTCCAGGTCGCTGCGCGTGGCGGCGAGGGCTTGGCGCAACATCGTGAACCCGTCAGTCCAGATGGCGTCTAGGAGACCGTCCTTGCCGTCGAAGTGGTTATAGATCGCCATCGGCGCGACGTTCGCGCGTCGGGCGATGGCGCGAACCGTGAAACCCTCGGGTCCGGTCTCGCGAAGGATGGCCAGGGCGGCGGCCATGAGTTCGGGTTCAATCAATCGAGAAGGTGTTCGCTGAGTCACTTGCGTTAGTATAGAACATTGTTCTACTATAGTGGAACAATGTTCTACAGGGGGCCGGATGTCAGATTACGTCAATGATCGTCGCTGGTTGATTCTCTCGGTGCTTTGCGTGTCGGTGCTGTTGGTGGGCGTCGACAACACCATCGTGAACGTGGCCTTGCCGACCCTCTCAGAGCAGTTGCGCGCGAGCAACACCGACTTGCAGTGGATCGTGGACGGCTATTCGCTGCCCTTCGCGGGTTTGTTGCTGATGGGCGGGGGACTCTCTGATCGATTCGGTCGCAGGCGGATCATGCAAAGCGCGCTACTCCTTTTCGGGATTTTTTCATACTTGGCGGCGCGCTCACATAGCATCGAGGCGTTGCTGACGGCGCGCGCTCTCATGGGCGCGGCCGCGGCGTTCATCTTTCCCGCGACGCTGTCGATTCTCACCACGACCTTCAAGGACCCTTCCCAACGCGCCAAGGCCTTTGGCGTCTGGGGTGCGACCGCCGGGGTCGCGATCGCCATCGGTCCCATCGTCGGCGGTGAACTGATCACCCACTTCTGGTACGGCTCGATCTTCTTGGTGAACATTCCCATCGTGGTCTTCGCCTTTATCGCGGGCGTGCTTATCGTTCCGGAATCGCGAAACCAGCTTCAACGTCGATTCGACTTCGCGGGGCTCGCTCTGGGCACTTCGTTCGTGACGCTGTTGGTTCTCGCGATCATCCAAGGGCCCGAATGGGGATGGCGAAGCGTCTCGACGCTCGGGCTCTTCGCGGTCTCAGGAATCCTGCTCTGCTCGTTCGTGCTGTACGAACTGCGACGCGCGGGACCCCTGCTTGACGTGCGCGTCTTCTCTAATCGGGCATTCTCTGCGGGTGCGGGCGCCATTGCGACGAGCTTCTTCTGTCTGTTCGGCTTCATCTTTCTCGTCACCCAGTACTTTCAGTTGATCCACGGGTATTCGCCGCTGGCGGCCGGCGTGCACACGCTGCCGTTCGCGATCGTGACGATGATCGTCACGCCACTCGGGGCGATTGCCGCGCTGCGCGTGGGCACGCGTTACGTCGTGAGCGCGGGACTGCTGATCATGGGCGTCGCCCTGTTCTGGATGACGTACATCGGGGCGCACGCCGCCTACGTCGGTCCGATCATGGGCAGCATGGTCGTGCTCGCCTTCGGGTTCTCCTTGATAAGCGCGCCGTCGACGGCGGCGATCATGGGTTCGCTGCGGTCCGACCAGATCGGCGCGGGCGCGGCGGTGAACGAGACCACGCGAGAGATCGGTGGCACGATGGGGGTCGCCGTGGTGGGATCGGTCTTTTCGTCGCTCTTTGGACCAGAGGTGCGCCACGCGTTCGCTCACCTGGGTCTATCGAGCGCGCAACTCAACATCGCCCAAAGCTCGACCCAAGCGGCCAAGGCCGTCGTCGCCCACGTCCCCAAGGGACTTGCCCTACACCAGGCGCTCGCGTCGGGAGTCGTCTCGTCGTTCATCGACGGTTTTCACCGGGGGTGCCTGGTGGCCGCACTCATTGCCATGGTGGTGGGTTTGGCGGTCTATCGGTTCTTACCCGACCGGGTCGCGAAGAGAGAGCAATTACAGCACGCCTGAGCGGGAATTCACGCGATCGACACGTCACCGTGACGGGCGTCCCTTGATTTCTGGTATCAATAGAACCCATACGCCAGACCTGGCGAGGAAATAAGGGGAGAGTCCATGCGTCGAATTACCCGCGTGCGTCAAGCACTGGTCGTCACCGGCATCACGTCGTTGGTGTTGGCCTCAAGTCTGGTCGCGGGTGCCGCGACCACTGGTTCGTATAACGCCGCCGACGCCAAACTGGTGCCGGCGACCTTCACGAAGGGCACGATTCAGGTAGCCACCGACGCCACGTACGCGCCGGACGAGTCGATGAGTGGCACCACGATGGTGGGCTTTGACGTCGACTTGATGAAGGCCATCGGCACCACGCTCGGCGTCAAGATCAACGAGAACAACGTGACCTTTGACAGCATTCTGGCCGGTATCAAGGCGGGCCGTTACCAGATCGCCAATTCGTCGTTCACTGACACCAAGGCCCGCGAGAAGCAGGTCTACTTCGTTGACTACTTCCAGGCGGGCGAGGCCGTGTACGCGAAGTCCTCGTCGTCGGTGAAGTTCACGGGGCTCGCGAGCCTTTGTGGTCTGAGCGTCGCCGTGGAGACGGGCACGACCGAACAGTCCGACGCGGTCAACACCGCCAAGACGTGTTCGGCTTCAAAGAAATTGACGGTGCTCGCGTACCCAACCCAGACCAGCGCCGACCTCGCGGTCTCTTCGGGACGAGCGCAGCTCGGCTTCCTCGATAGTCAAGTCGCGGGTTACGTGGTCTCTAAGTCCAACGGCGCCTTCAAGCTCGTGGGCAGCGCGATTGAAGTTGCGCCCTACGGAATCGGCACCCCCAAGACGGCGGCCGGTAAGGGTCTCGCCACGGCAATCCAGGCCGCGGTCAAGACGCTCATCGCCAACGGTACGTACGGGGCCATCCTCGCCAAGTGGGGCGTCACCGCAGGAGCACTGCCTACGTCCAAGATCGTCCTGGACGGAGCGACCTCCTAAGGATTTGACGATAACGAGCTCATGACTGCGAACGGGGACGCCACCGTAAAGGTCGTCCCCGTTCGTCATTATGGTCGCTGGGTCGGCGTCGCGGTCGTCGGCCTATTCCTCGCTATGGTCGTGCACTCCCTGTTCTTCAAGGTGGCCAGCGCGAGGATTGTCTGTCACGTCATAAGTGGCGTGAAAGTGTGCCAGCACGCGATGGTCTACCGGTACCAGTGGAACATCGTGGGTCAGTACTTCTTTACCTCCGAGATCCTGCACGGTTTGTTGCGCACGATCTTCCTGACCGTGGTCGCCATGGTCATTGGCATCGTGCTCGGCGTCACGATCGCGGTGATGCGGATGTCACCTAATCGCGTCCTCTCCTCGATTGCCTGGACGTACACGTGGTTCTTTCGCGGTACGCCGGTACTCGTGCAATTGCTCTTTTGGAGTTTCATCGGGGCGGTCTATCCCCATTTGACTCTCGGCGTCCCTTTCACGCACGTCACCTTCGTGCACTTCAACGTCAACACGTCACTCACGATCATGGAGGCGTGCGCCATCGGACTCGGACTGAACGAAGGCGCCTATATGTCAGAAATCGCCCGGGCGGGGCTGATCTCGGTCGACGAGGGCCAGATCGAGGCGGCGACCTCGCTCGGCATGACGCGTCGCCAGACCCTGCGCTTGGTGACCATTCCCCAAGCGATGCGCGTCATCATCCCGCCGACCGGCAACGAAGTCATCTCCATGCTCAAGACCACGTCGCTCGTCAGTGTGGTGGGGGTCATAGATCTGCTCGGCGCCGCGACCAATATCTACAGCGAGAATTTCGAGATCGTCCCGTTGCTCATCGTGGCGAGTCTTTGGTACTTGTTGGTCACGACGGTGCTCTCGACGGGCCAGTTCTACCTCGAACGGCGCTTTGCGCGCGGAGCATTACGAACGCCGCCGCCGACCCCGATCCAGCGTCTGCGCACTGACCTGGCGGGCGTCGCGTCGAAGTTTCGCACTCGTCGCGGTATCGAGGTCTCAGCGTGAGTGAACCCATGGTCAAGATCCACGATGTTCGTAAGTCCTATAACGGCGTCGAGGTCTTAAAGGGTGTTGACCTCAACGTCAATCGTGGTGAAGTGACGTGTTTGATCGGCCCTTCTGGTTCGGGCAAGAGTACGCTCCTGCGTTGCATTAATCACTTAGAAAAACACGACAGCGGGGAACTTCGCGTCGACAACGAACTCGTTGGTTACGAGATGCGAAACGGTCGACTCTATGAACTCACCGACAAGCGTGTTTGCGAGAATCGTTCGCGAATTGGCATGGTCTTTCAACGATTCAATTTGTTCCAGCACCTGACCGTCATGGAGAACGTGACGGTCGGTCAAAGGAAAGTGCTCGGCAAGAACCGCGACGACGCCACCCTCAAGGCGCGCGAGCTGCTCGCGCGCGTAGGTCTGAAGGACAAGGAATCGAGCTACCCGAGCCAGCTCTCGGGCGGTCAGCAGCAGCGCGTCGCGATCGCCCGCGCCCTCGCCATGGACCCCAAGCTCATGCTCTTTGACGAGCCGACGTCGGCGCTCGACCCCGAGTTGGTCGGTGAGGTGCTCGAAGTGATGAAGGACCTCGCGCGCAGCGGCATGACGATGATCGTGGTGACTCACGAGATGGGATTCGCGCGCGAGGTGGCCAATTCGGTCTACTTCTTGGACGGCGGCGTCATCGAGGAGTATGGCGACCCTCGCGTGATCCTGATCACTCCCTCGTCGGAGCGGCTGAAGAACTTTCTCTCGAGAGTTCTCTAGTGGTCTGGGAGATCGATCCGTCGAACCAGGGCACCGGGCTTCCGCTCGAGGGCGTGCGCGTACTCGATCTGTCGCGCGTACTCGCCGGTCCGTTGTGCGCGATGATCGCGGGGGACCTTGGTGCTGACGTCATCAAGGTGGAGAGTCCCGACGGTGATCCGGTTCGCTCGCTCGCGCCGCCTCGCTTCGGCGACGACGCGACGTACTTCTTGGCCGTGAACCGCCATCGACGCAACGTGGTGGCGGACCTTCGTCGTGCGCAGGATTACGAACACGTGGCGGCGCTGGTCGAGGTCGCCGACGTGGTGGTCGAGAATTATCTCGAGAGTCAGGTCCGTTCACTCAACATCGACGGGTTGCGGGCGCGAAATCGCGACTGCGTCTGGGTGTCGATTACGCCCGCGACCACTGGCGGGCCACTGGCGGACCTACCGTCTTTTGACTTGCTGGCGCAGGCTCGTTCGGGTCTGATGGGGGTGACCGGTGAAACCAACTCGCCACCGAGCAAGGTGGGTTCACCGGTGGCTGACGTGGTCACCGGACTCTACGGGGCGATCGCCATGTTGAGCGGTCTCTTCGCTCGGTCGTGCAATCGCCCGGGTCGTCATTTTGAGGTGCCGCTGCTCGAATCGACAATGAGTGCGCTGGTGAACCAAGCGCAGGGCTACCTCGCCACGGGCGTGAACCCCACGCGCCTGGGCAACGACCACCCGAGCATCGCCCCCTACGGACCGGTCACCACCAGTGACGGATTGCTGCTGCTCGCCGTGGGCACCGATCAGCAGTTCGCGCGACTCGTCGAGGTGATCGGTGACGAGCGGTTGAGGCGAGGCGAGTGGACGACCAACGATGAACGCGTCGCCGGGCGCGACGTACTTCGATCGGTCTTGAACGAGGTCTTCGTCAAGAGTTCGAGCGACGCCTGGCTCGCCGTGTTGCGCCACTCTGGCGTCCCGCACGCGCCCGTGCTCGACGTGGCGGGCGCCTTCGCCCAAGACCAGATCCGCGACGGCGACTTCGTGGGTTCGATGTCGAGTCCGGGGGGCACGGTATCGACGATGCGCACCCCCTTGCTCATTGACGGTGTGCGACCCGACGTTCGTCGCGGACCCCGTCGCCAGGGTGAGGACACCGAATCGGTCTTCGGCGCCTAGTCGCGCGAGAAGGGCACTCCGTCAAACGAGTCGCGCACCGTGAATTCTTCGACGGCCCGTCGTTTCAACTTCGTGTGACGCTGCAGGGGATGACCGAGCGCCACGAGCGCTGCGACCGCGTACGAGTCCGGCACGCCCAGCACGCGACGTGCCTGGTCCTCGTGTCGGGTGAGGATGGTGGTCATCACCCCACCCAGACCATGGGCGTGGGCGCTCAAGAGCACACTCCAGACGAAGGGATAGATCGAGGCACCACCCACGAGCTGGTAACGCTCGAGATCACGATCGGTCGCGGCGAGCGCGGCGAGGTCGGCGAGGACTATGAGCATCACGGGCACCTGATCGATGGTCTCGGCGAAACCCTCGGGGTTCGAGAGCAGGACCGCCTGCTCGCGCTGGGCGCTGGCATTAGCACGGTCCGACGGACTCGCGAGAGGCGAGAAGGGAATCAAGCCCGCCAACAGGTGGGCCACGTAATCGTGCCACGCGTCGAGGTAGATCTCGCCAATGGCGCGTCGTTGATCACCGGTAACGACGATGACGCGCCACGCTTGGCGGTTGCCTCCCGAGGGCGCGAAACGTGCGTCGTCCAAGATGTCGTAGAGCAATTGGTCCGAGACCGGTTCGGGGCTGAACTCGCGAATCGAGCCGGTCGTGCGAAGAGCGTCGTTGAGGTCCATCGCGTCACCCTAGAACGACTGGCTCAGGCGTCGCGGCGAATCATCAAGGTGACACCGGCGCCAAATATCACGATCACGTAGACCACGAGCAAGATGCACGCGTTCCAGGCGCCCAGGTGATAGGCGGGCGGGAAGGGCGACATCATCGATCGACCCAGTTCGGATGGTAGGTACTTCGAATACGAGTTCTGCCAACTCTGGGGGAGGAAGGCGAAGATGATCGGCACGATCAAGAGGATTGACACGAAGATGCTGATGCACGCGGCACTGTGACGCACGATGAGACCGAGCGAGAAACCCGCAATCGTGAGCAGGGTCAAGTACAGTCCGGCCAGCAAGACTGAGCGAAGGACGTCGGTGGTACCAAGCGAGTCGGTGGGCACGACGCCCTTGAAGATCGATTGTCCGAGCTCGAAGGCCGCGAAGCAGACGATCTCGCTCACGACGATGAGCGACACGGCGAGGACGATGGTCTTGCCCGTGATGAGCCGCAGGCGGTTCGAGACCGCGGTGAGTGTCGTTCGAATCGAACCCGACGAGTATTCGCTGGTGATGAAGAGAACGCCAATGACGCCGACGGCGAACTGAGCGAAGATGATCCCGGCCAGACTCGTGGAAACGGGGTCGAACGTGAGTTTGTCCGCGACCGAGGTCCGGGTCCAGTGACTACGAATCGCCCACGAGATGAGGCCACCCAAACCGAGCGTGAGCACGAAGAACACTATGACGCCCATGACCGAGGATCGAACCGTGCGGAACTTGATCCACTCGGACTTCACGACGTCGACGAGAGTCTGGTTACTACTCACGGGGCATCGCTCCAGGCATCGTGGTGCCGTACTCGACTGAGTCGGCAGTGAGGTCCATGAAGACCTCTTCGAGCGACGCGCGCTGGGGAGTTAGTTCATAGACGGTGACGCCCGCTTGAAAGGCCGCCTCACCCACCTGGTCGGACGTGAGTCCGCTCACGGTCAGACTCTTGTCGCTCGACGCCTGGACCTGGGCCTTTCGCGCTTGGAGAGCTTTGGTGAGACCCGGCAAGTCCGATGCTCGCACGAGGACTGTTCCTTGTGCGGTTGCCGTCAGATCGTCCACGGAACCTTGGGTGATCAAGGCGCCGCGACCGATGACGATGATCTGATCGGCGGTCAGGGCCATCTCGCTCATCAGGTGTGAACTGACGAAGACCGTGCGTCCTTCTTTGGCGAGCGAGCGGAAGAACTCTCGGATCCACCGAATTCCTTCGGGATCGAGACCGTTGACGGGTTCGTCGAAGAGCAGCACGGGGGGATCGCCCAACAGCGCAGCGGCGATGCCCAGTCGTTGGCTCATACCGAGCGAGAAACCGCCGACCTTTTTATCGGCGACCGAGGAGATACCTACGAACTCGAGGACCTCGTCGACGCGCGACTTCTTTATTCGGTTCGACGTCGCTAGGGCTCGCAGATGATTGCGCGCGGTGCGTCCGGGGTGCACGGCCTTGGCGTCAAGAAGTGCGCCCACTTGATGCAGCGGGGACTTCAAATCCTCAAAGTTCTTGCCGTCAATCGTGGCGCGGCCCTTGGTGGGGTGATCGAGTCCAAGGATGATTCGCATCGTGGTCGATTTTCCTGAACCGTTTGGACCGAGGAAGCCAGTGACGACGCCGGGGATCACTTCAAAGTCGAGGTCGTTGATCGCGACGGTTTCTTTGTAGTGCTTGGTGAGATGCTCAATCTTTAGCATGGGGTGTACTTCACCTTAGTGACGTGCGCTGCGGACGTTGGACAAACGAAGTAATAACTGGATAAGACCACTCAGCGACGTGATTGATGCTCGCGCCGACATTTCGCGCACGTGCCCGAGAGCGCGACGTGGTGACGATCCAACTGAAAGCCGTAAGACTTCTGCAGATCCTTGCTGAGCGCGTCAAAGTGAGCCGCCGAGATTTCGAAGGTGTTCTTGCAATGCTCGCAGGTCAAGTGTCCGTGCACCGCTCCGGCGAGGTGATAGACAGCCGCGGCTTGTCCGAGGTGCGAGTGCACCACGACGTCGAGTTCCTCGAACTCCTCGAGTATCCGATAGACCGTTGAGGGACTGACTTCGGGTCGTAATGCTTGAACGGCGGCCGTGATCTCTTCGGCGGTCTGGTGACCGCGAGCGTTGACGAGAACCTCGACGACCGTGCGCTTGGCGAGCGTGACGCGTCGGTCGCTGCCCCTGACCGTCGAAAGGATCTCCTCAGCCGTGGCGGCTCGCTGAACCATGCCACGAGATTAGGACCGTCAACGCGCAAACCGGCGACGCCACGTAACAGACGCCCTCGGACAACTACGCGTTGAGTCTGGCGAGGATGGCGGTGGCCTCGTTCACCATGTCGTAGACGATCGTGGCGGCGGGTTTGAGCGACTCGATTGCTCCCACGGCCTGTCCCGCGGGGTAGCCCTCCCGGCGTGGATCGACCCCGCGCGTGTTCTGGTCCCCGCCCAGGTGAAAGGTCCCGTCGTTGAACGACACCCGTAACTGGTCGGGGAACTTTCTGAGAAGCGTAGGGTCAGCCTCGTAGCGGTCGGTTGTCTCATTGCGCAGCACCCGCATGGTCTTTCCCGAGAACGCGCGCGAGACGACGGTGCCATCTTCTTTGGACGCGAGAATGCCCTCTCGAAATCCCGGGATCGCACGAGCCTCGGGGGTGGCGATGAAACGGGTGCCGATCCAGACGCCGTCGGCGCCGAGGGCCAACGATGCCGCGAGGCCACGACCGTCGAAAATGCCACCCGCGGCGACGACGGGGATGAAAGAACCCACGGCGTCGACGATGAGCGGCACCAAGGGCATGGTCGCGACGGTTCCGGTGTGTCCGCCCGCTTCGGTGCCTTGGGCGACGACGACGTCGCAACCAGCGTCGAGCGCGCGCTTGGCGTGGTCGACCTTGCCGCACATCGAGATCACGAGGACCCCGTGTTCGTGACAGGTGTCAATTACGTGGCGCGGTACACCCAGACCGGCGACGAAGGTAGAAGCGCCTCCTTCGATCAAGAGCTCGACGTTCTTCTGCAGGGTGTCGGGAAAAGCGGTAAGCAGATCCACCCCAAAGGGTTTGGCGGTAAGCGCCTTGGTCTTGGCGATCTCCTGGGCCAGCTGCGCGCTCGACATCGTCGAAGCCCCGAGACACCCGTAACCGCCGGCGTTCGAGACCGCGGCCGCGAGTTCGTGGTACGCCACACCTCCCATGCCCGCGAGCATGATGGGGTGTTCGATGTTCAGCAGTTCGGTGAGACGTGTTTTCATTGCGACCTCCCAGGACAACTTATCGACTGGAGGATCTCACTTTGCTTGCGCAAACGTGTCCGCGCCCGGGGACCGGTCTGCCACGTCGAGGTCGTCGTGACGTAGAACGAGTCGGCGAGGCCATTAGGGTGTACGGATTGACGCGCCGTGCTGCGCTCAGTGTGAAACGAGGAAGCCATGAGTGATCAGGCGACAGCGCTGATGCCAAAACGAGAACTGTATTTCGTCTTCGGCGCGCTGATGCTGGGCCTGTTACTTGCGGCCCTCGACAGCACGATCGTTTCGACGGCGCTGCCAACCATCGTGGGCGACCTTCACGGGGCGAACCACCTGTCGTGGGTCGTCGTGGCGTACCTGTTGTCTTCGACGGTCAGTACGCCCCTGTGGGGAAAACTGGGCGACCTGCACGGACGAAAGGTCTATTTCCAGGCGGCCATCGTTATCTTCCTCGTGGGCAGCATGCTCTGTGGGATCGCCAGCAGCATGATCACCCTGATCCTCTTTCGCGCGCTCCAGGGCCTGGGTGGTGGCGGCCTTATGGTCGGTGCCCAAGCGATCGTCGCGGACATCGTGCCCCCACGGGAGCGGGGACGCTACTCGGGCTTCTTTGGGGCCGTCTTCGGTGCGGCCATCGTCATCGGGCCCTTGCTGGGTGGATTCATTGTCGAGTACTGGTCGTGGCGATGGATCTTCTTCGTCAACGTACCGGTGGGCATCGTCGCGCTGGTGGTGACCACCGCGGCCTTGCCCGGGGCTGGCGCGCGGGTCAAGCACGTCATTGACTACGCGGGCATCGTGACCTTGACCCTGGCGGCGTCGGGACTTATCTTGTTCACGTCACTGGGCGGCACTTCTTTCGCGTGGTCCTCGATGAATTCCATTGCGCTCTTGGTGGGTGGGCTCGCCTTCACGGGGATTTTCGTGGTGATCGAGCGGCGGTCGGCTGAACCGATTATC
>JBEKWQ010000030.1:0-11451 GCA_049512875.1 Acidimicrobiales bacterium | reverse complement strand
TATTCCCCGCGTGACGTGGAGTGCCTGCGTGAGGCGATTCGATTGGCGCACGAGGAGTTCGTACCCCTGCGCGTGGTGCGCTTGCGACTGATCGAGCAGGGATTGCTGGATGACGTACCCGTCGCGGCGGGGTCACGTCAAGTCGCGCGTTCTACGTCCTCGGTCATCTCGGTGCCGGTTCCCGTCAACGATTCCCCCGAGGTCGCCAACGTCAACGTCGAGGAACTACGCGTACGTGATGCGTCCGAGGGCGACGCGCGTAGTCAGCTCACAACAGAATCGATCGGTGAAGAGCCGGTGATACACGTGTCGCCCGAGTCCGTGGCGCCGCCAGTTACCGTGCCCTCGCCGCAGTCCGTCACCGAAACCGTTGAGGTCGTCAACGGACCAGGCGCGACGCCCGCGCCCCCGGCGCCGAGGGCTCCGGTCGCGATCGTCCACGAGCGCGATGAATGGGACGACGAAGAACGGTTTTATTCGGCCGCGGAGTTCCTCACGGTGAGCGGACTTGACGCGCACGTCATGAACCAACTCGTCGCTTCTGGCTTGTTGTCGCCCGAAACGGTGGCGAATCAGTCAACGTTCAACGAACTCGATCTTCGGGTCGCGCGGGCTGTTAAGGCGCTGCTCGCTCGAAACATCGACATCCGTCTCTTGGGTTCGCTTCGACGCAACGTAGAGCGTGAGATCGGGTTGCTGAACGACGTGATCCAACCAGTGCGATCATCGAAGAAGTCGGTCAGCGCCCGCGAAACGCGCGACCACGCGAGATCAGTGGCGGTGGAGATCGCCGCGTTGCGCGCTGAGTTGTTCGCACGCGCCCTGCACCGATACCTCGGTCGCTAGCCCGGTGAGACGATTCTGGTCCGGTCTAGGCTGTGAACATGGTTGAGGTCGTTCTACGCGCAGTCCGAGTCGACGTGGGTTCGTCGACGCCACTGTTGTTGCTCGAAGAGGTCGGTGGCGAGCGGGTGTTGCCCATCTTCGTGGGCGCGCCCGAGGCGACCGCGATCGCCTACGCGCTCCAGAACGTGACGACGCCCCGGCCGATGTCCCACGACCTGCTCGGTAACGTCATCGCGGCGCTCGGCGCGCAGTTGTTCGCGGTCGAGATCACCGAACTCGTCGACAACACCTACTTCGCGAACCTGCGGCTGCTACGCGAACGAACCGAGATCAACGTGAGCGCTCGCCCGAGCGACGCCGTGGCGATCGCGCTGCGCGTCGGTTCGCCGATACTGGTGAGCGATCAGTTGATGAATGAGCAGGGCAAGGTGATGCACCTGGACGAGAGCGACGAGATCGACGAGGCCGACGATCTTATTGAGGGCGGCGAGGACGCGCCCAACGAGGCAGAACTGGTCGCCGAGCTACGCGACTTCCTCGAGACCATTCGTCCCGAGGACTTCAATCAGTGAATCGTGCGCTGAAGTCGTTGGCGATCTTCATCGGGTTCGTGGTCATCTTTACCCTTAGTCGCCATTATCTGACGACCACCGCGACGACCACGACCACGACCCTGCACGTCGCTGGATCCACGACGACGTCGTCTTTCGTGTCAGCGACCACGTGCCAGGGTCGTGAGTTCAAGGGCGCGTACAACGAAGGCGAGGGGGCGGCGGGAACGATCGTGGCGAGTGTGACCCTGACCAAACAGACACCAGGAAGTTGTTCGGTCGACGGGTACCCGACGCTCACGCTCCAAGACGAGAGCGGGGCCGTTTTCAGCTCCACGACGTCGACGACGAGTCCCGTGCAATTCCCCGCGGCCGCGGCGAACAAGCCGCCCTCCTCAGTCACCGTCACTAGTGGGGGGACCATTCATTTCTCGTTGGGCTACTCGGATGTTCCCGTGGGCACCGAGGTGTGTACGAGTGCGGTGACCATCAGCGTGCAGTTTCAAAAGGGCGGTTCGACGACGCCGGTGACGCCGAGTTATCCGATACAGCCGTGCAACGCCGGGACCATTTGGGTCAGTCCCTTCTATTAGCCGCGCCGGTGTACGCCGAAGCGATCGTGGCGCGACACGAAGAGGCGCCACCCGAATTCAGCGACGTGTCAGTTCGCGGTTGGATCCACGACAATCCGGCCGCGGGTTTTGCCGCTTCGAATCGTCTCGAGCGCTTCGTCGAGTCCGGCGAGCGAGATGGTCGAGTCGATGAGACCGGTGAAGTCAACGTGCGCGGCGACCTCACCCAACTCACGCCACACGTTGGTGCGAGTGACGGGCGAAGTCTCGACTGCGTCGATGCCGAGCAGGGCGACGGCGCGGGTGATGAACGGATAGACGTTCGTGTTGAGATCGGGGCTCGCCACGAGCCCGCTCGCGGCGACGCCGGCACCGTAACGTAATGAGCGCAGAATGTGGTGGAGAGTCTCGCCACCCACGCAGTCAATCGCCCCGGCCCATCGTTCGCTCGCGAGAACCCGGTCAGGTCGATCGGCGATCTCGTCGCGACCAATCACGCGGGTCGCCCCGCGCTCGACGAGCCACGCTGACTCCTGAGGCGAGCCGGTGGACGCTACTGGCTGGTAGGAGCGCGCCCGCAGGAATGAGACGGCGAGCGATCCCACGCCGCCCGTGGCCCCCGTCACGAGGACCTCGGCGCCGGGTTCGAGACCGTGGTGCTCGAGGGCGAGGACGCTCTCCATTGCCGTGAAGCCCGCGGTGCCGATCACCATGGCGTCGCGCGTCGAGATAGAAGAGGGCAGGACACTGACGAGTCGAGAGGGCGCGTAGACCAGGGGAGCGAAGCCGCCGTCGCGCGCGACGCCGAGGTCGCCGCCGTGTACGCACACCGGGGTGCCCACCGGGATCGCGGGGTCCGGGGACGTGACCACGATCCCCGCCGCGTCGACGCCGCCCACGAGCACGGGGACGCGACGCACTCGACTCGACGCGCTCGCCACCAGGGCGTCCTTGTAATTGACGCCCGAGTAGTCGACGCGCACCTGCACGTCGCCGGGGTCTGGAACAGGAGGTTCGTACTCCTCGACGCCCCGCGAGAACGTGCCGCTTCCTTCGCGTATGACGAAACAACGCATCGCGAAATTCTATGGTGGACTCGCTGCGCGTCCTACGTGGTCGTAACATGACCTATGGCGATGATTGACCTCAACGGCCAACGCACCTGGGCGCTCGTGCCCAGGAAGAAGGGCGAGACGGTCCTCCTCTTGCACGGGGGCATGAGCAGCAGCGCGAGCATGCTCACCTCGATCGGTCCACACCTGAAGAAGAAGTTTCACCTGGCCGCCTTCGATCGGCGAGGACACGGCAAGAGCCCCGACAACGAGAAACCGTTTCACTACGACGAGATGGCCAATCAGACTATTGCCTTCGTCGAACACCTTGGTCGCAAGGTCCATCTGGTGGGCCACAGCGACGGCGGCAACGTGGCCCTGCTCGTCGTGTTAAAGCGTCCCGACCTCGTAAAACGCGCGGTCCTGGTCGGGGCGAACTTTAACCACCGGGGTCTGGTACCCGTCGAGCCAACGCGCGTGGATTCGCCCGGCTTCCAGGCCTGGGCCGAGAAGTACGCGGCCTCCTCGCCCGACGGGATCGGTCACGCCGAAGCGGTCCTGAAGAAGAGTCAGCGACTGTTCGCGCGTGAGCCCAAGTTGTACCGTGAGCAACTCGCTCGCGTGAGTCGACCGGTGTTGGTGTTGGCGGGTGATGACGACGTGGCGAAACTCTCGCACACCTGTGCGCTGTTTGAATCAATGCCCGGGGCGCAACTCGCGATCATCCCGGGCGCGTCGCACGCGGTCTTAAAAGAGCAGACCACGCTGTGCGCCTCGATCATCGAACGCTTCCTCACCCAATCGCTCCCGCCCGAGACCCGCGCACCCATTCGCCGAGCGGTCGTCGGTGGCTAGCGGCGTACGGGGTTTTGGTAAGGGCCACAACTAGACTCGTCGTTGATGATGACCCAGCTCGCCGCGTCGCGGACCCGCTCGGTGGCGTGGTGGGCCAAGCTCAACGGGCTGACGAGCGATGGCGCTCTCTACGGGGCCTCGGCAGCGTTCGCCTTGATCCTGGGCTTCACCTCGGGACAGGTCGCTCAGTGGCACTGGGGCTTTCTCACCGCCGCCCCCTACGCCCTGGCCGCGCTGGTGGGTCTGTGGCTCGGTCGTTGGCGAGTACGCCGCGCGATCTTGGTGCGAGTTGGTCTGTTGGCGCTCGTGCTCTTGGGCGCGGTCGTGATTCCTCTGGGACTCGAAGCACGCTGGCGTCATCAGGACCCGAACCAGGGTTACGCCCAACCCGAGGTGTCGGTGATCGAGCGTTCGGCCACGTACGTCAGCCAGGGTAAGGACCCGTATCGCTCGTACTACACCGACGGGCGCGTCGTCGACGAGTTGCCCGGTCTGCCCGCGTACGAGTCATTCTTTCCGTACTTTCCCTTGATGAGTGTCTTCGGTCTGCCGTCGGCGGAAACACACGCGAGCTCTGGTCTCACTGACGCGCGGATCCTCATGTCACTCATGACACTGCTCGTCAGTCTCGGTGCGCTGGTGATGCTGAGAGCGTCGGGGGAGAAGAAGATTCGCATCGCCCAGGTTCTGCTCGCGTTACCCACGGGCGCCCTGTTCCTCTCCACGGGCGGCGACGACATGCCGATCCTGGCGTTGCTGTTGCTGGGCGTTGCGGCGCTCCAGCGACGATCCGCCAATACCGCGGGCATCAGTCTCGGCCTCGCCGCGGCCATGAAGTTGACCGCGTGGCCCTTGGCCTTCGGTGCCCTGCTCGTGGCCCACGACAAGAAGGACCGACCAGCGTGGCGCCGCGTCGCGCTCTGGGTGACTGTCATCGTGGTCGTCACCGTCACGCCCTTTGTTCTAAAGGCGCCGTGGGCGTTCTTCTCGAACGTTTTCGCCTTCCCACTCGGTCTGGCGCACGTCTCGTCGCCAGCGGCGAGTGCGCTGCCCGGTCACATCCTCACGACCTGGTGGCCACCGCTTGGCCACGTGCTCGCGCCGCTCACGTTGCTCGTCGGCGGGTACTTCGGCGCGCGCTACCTACGACGTCACTGGCCACTCTCGCTCAGTCACCTCCTGGGCCTGCTGAGTCTGGTATTTCTCGTCTTGATATGCGTGGCGTCGGCGACGCGCATTGGCTACATCATCTATCCGATTAACTTCGCGCTCTGGTCCTGGGTCTGTCGCGAGGACGAACGGAGCGAACTCGAAGCGGTGGCGTTCTAGATCGTCTCGGAGTTCTGGTAAATCTGGTAGGTCCAGTGCGTGGACGTGACGGTCGAGGACGTGACCGTGATGCCGATGACCCAGTAGAAGGTGTCGTTACCCGCTTTTTGAAATAGGTCCTGGGGTGCGCCGTTACTGGCACCCTGGGAGAAAAGGTTCCAGCCCTTCGCCTTGAGCTGCGCGCGGTAGTAGCCCAATAGTTCGCCGGGCTTGACGTCGCTGACGAAGGATCGCGCGCAGTCAAAGTCGCCGGCACCCTGGTTGGGCAACGAGGTCGAATCGGTGGCCGTGGTCGTCGTTGGCACGATCAGCGCGGGTACGACGTTCGAGGGCGGCGTCCCGGGTTGCTCGCAGCCCGCCAGCAGGTGCGAGTGCTCGGTGCTGAGACCACCGACCACCACCGCAATCGTGGTCGGGGTGGTGACGCCCTGATCGGAGACGGCGTTGATCAGAAGAAAGACCGCGAGCATCAGCACGCCCAAGACCAGCACCGTCGCCGCGGGCCAGATGCTGGTGGTCGTCGTGAGGGGAGGCTTGGGACGATCACTCACCGTGCCACCCTAAATGGTCGATCGGACCGCGACCGTGCCCGAGTCGCCACGATGCGGCGCCTTCGATCGCCGAGAGTACGAAGGACTTCGCGTCGCGCGTCGCGTCACTGAGCGGTCGACCGAGCGCGAGTCCACACGCGACGGCGGCGGACAGTGAGCAACCAGTGCCGTGATCGTTCCTCGTCGACACGCGAACGGCGTCGAACACGGTGACACCCTCGGGACCGACCAACACGTCAGGCGCGTGGCCCACGGCGTCACGGTCGAGGGCCAAGTGGCCACCCTTCACCAGTACCCAGGTTGGACCGAAGGTGAGGATGTGTTCACCCACGCGTACCATGTCCTCGACACCGTGGATCTCTCGTACGTCGAGGTCACAGAGCACGGCCGCCTCACGCAGGTTCGGCGTCACGAGGGCCGCGAAGCCGAAGAGGGCCTCTCGGTAGGCCTTGACGCCGTCGTCGGCCATCAGCGAGTGTCCCGTGGACGAGACGAGGACGGGGTCCACCACGAGGTTGGCGAGGACGCCCGAACGCGCGAGGTCGCTGACCGCTTCGACTGTCTGAGGGGTGGCGAGCATGCCGGTCTTTACCGCCCGCACGTGAAAGTCCTCCAGTACCGCGCGGCACTGGGCGATCACCATCGCGGGCTCGGTCGTGGCGAGCGCGTAGACGCCCCGGGTGTTCTGGGCCGTGATCGCGGTGATCGCGGTGGTGCCGTGCACCCCGAAGGCGGCGAAGGTTCGAAGGTCGCCTTGGATCCCGGCGCCCCCACCCGAATCCGAGCCCGCGACACTGAGGACGGTCACCGGTTGCACCCTGACCACCCTAGTTTTCGGTACGCCACGCGTGGCTCGCCCTCGTGGTGGGAGAGTCGTGGTGGGAGTCGCCGCGTGACCGTCGACAGACGAGCAGCGCTTTGACGAAAGCGCGAACGAACAGGTTCACTACGATGAGGGGAGTGGATGATCTGTTTCGCGTCGGTTCGTTGACCTCGTCGTCGCGTCTCGTCATGGGTACCGGTGGCTTTCGGTCTCTCGACGTGCTGGAGGCCTCGCTCGTCGCCTCCGAGGCGTCGATCGCCACGGTCGCGTTGCGGCGCGTGGACCCGTCCGTGGAGGGCTCGATCTACGACGTCTTGAAGGGATTGGGCTTTGACCTGTTACCCAATACGGCCGGCTGCTACAGCGCCGCCGAGGCGTTCAAGGTGGCCCAGCTCGCGCGGGAGGCCTTCGGCACCGACGTCGTCAAACTCGAGGTGATCGGCGACGACGTGACGTTACTGCCGGACACCACCGAAACCCTGGTCGGCGCCGAGAAATTGGTCCGCGATGGTTTCGAGGTCTGGGCCTACACCTCTGATGACCTGATCGTCGCCCAACGGCTCGAGCAGGTGGGGTGCGTGGCGGTCATGCCCCTGGGCTCGCCGATTGGTTCGGGACTGGGAGTGCGCAACCCTCACGCGATCAGCCTTATCTGCGAACGGCTCCGCGTGCCGGTCCTGCTCGACGCGGGGGTGGGTACGGCCTCGGACGCCGCGCTCGCCATGGAACTGGGCTGTGACGGGGTGCTCGCCGCCTCGGCGATCAACCGGGCCCTCGAACCGGTCTTGATGGCCCGAGCCCTCAAAGAGGCCGTATCAGCGGGTTTTCTCGCCCGGCGTGCGGGACGCATACCCCCTCGACTACACGCCGAGGCGTCCTCGCCGTTCCTCGGGCGCCCGGACCTATTTGGCGAGTAGGACCGCGACAAACTACACTCGTGTAGTCCAACGGGATAGTCTGAAAATGCCTCGGTCGGGAGGGACTTGCAATGGCAGATTCTCTAACTTCGGGATTTAGTGGCCCGACGGTGTGCCGCCTCGCGGGCGTCACGTATCGTCAGTTGGACTACTGGGCGCGCACCGACCTCGTGACGCCCTCGATAAGCGCCGCGCACGGCAGCGGCTCCAAGCGCGCCTACTCATACGGCGACGTGCTCGAGGTCAAAGTCATCAAGTCCCTCCTTAACTCGGGCGTCTCACTCTCTCGGGCGCGCCAAGCCGTCGAGTGCCTGCGCAACGCCCTCGGCGCCGACCTGGCGTCAAGCAGCCTGGTCCTGAGCGACGCGGGATCGGTCCTCGCCCACGACGACGGCGATCTGGTGGACCTCCTGCGAGGTGGCCAGGGTGTCTTTAACATCGTGCCGTTGGCCAACGTGGTGGCCGAGCTCACCACCACGATCGCCAAGGAGCAACTCCAGAAGGAACAACTACTGACGTCGGAGAGGGAGCACCGCTCGGCGTGACGCCCCTGAAATCACGTGGCGACGCCCGCGTTCGCCACCCCAGTGTGAATGTGGTCGCGTCGACTTGCTTCGCGCACCCGAGTGAGCAGCTCTTCGCTACCTTGCTCAACCTCTATGAGATCGAGTGGCGCTACGAGCCCCTGGAGTTCCCGCTGGCCTGGAACGAACAAGGCAGTCCCGTTCGAGGGTTTCGTCCCGACTTCTACCTACCCGCGTTGGCGCTCTTCATCGAGTTGACCGTGCTCGAACAACGCCTGGTGACCAAGAAGAACCAGAAGGTTCGAGAGTTCCGCGCGCTCTATCCCGAGGTGCAGTTGTTGGTGGTCTATCAACGAGACTTCGTTGAACTGCTCCGTCAGCACGATCTGGGGACGTTGGGCGACTTCGCGGCCTAGTGTGACTCTCGTGAGCGACCGGCGCCCCTTCCTCTACGACACGCACGTCGAACTGGGCGCCAAGATCGTCCCCTTCGGGGGTTGGGAGATGCCCCTCGCCTACGGATCGGGCACCGTGTTCGAACACCTCGCGTGTCGACGCGATGCCGTGGTCTTTGACGTCTCGCACCTGGGCACCGTGCGCTGTGACGGTGAGGGAATGTTCCAGGCGCTGCAGGCGACCCTCACCAACGACCTCGCCAAGGTCGCGCCAGGACGCGCCCAGTACACCCACTTGTTGAACGAGGACGGCTTCGTGGTCGACGACATCATCGTGTGGTGGGTGTCCGAGCACGAGTTCGACGTCATGCCCAACGCGTCAAACACCACCGGGGTGACGTCAGCGTTGCCGGGTGTCGACGTCACCGCGCAGCGCTGCGTGCTCGCCGTCCAGGGACCGCGCGCGCGCGAAAAGGTCGCCCTGGTCGATCCCGCGTTCGCCGCCGTGGGCCGTTTTCACGTCGCGCGAATGGATTACCGGGGCACCGAGGTTCGCGTCGCGGGTACCGGTTACACGGGAGAGGACGGCATCGAGATCGCCGCGCCCAACGAGGTCGCCGAAGAGTTACTGCGAGCCCTGGTGGCAGTCGGCGTCACCCCGGCCGGCCTCGGCGCTCGCGACACCTTGCGTCTCGAGGCGGCGCTGCCCCTCTACGGTCACGAGCTGACCCTCTCGTCCACGACGCTCGAGGCGAAGCTCGGTTGGGTACTCGGCTGGCAGAAGCCCACCTTTCGTGGTCGCGCCGCCGTCGAACGCGAACGCGAACGAGGTCCTCGTCGCCACCTCACCGGCGTGCTCGGCGAAGGGCGCCAGCCCCTGCGCGACGGCGCGCACGCACGCGTTGACGGTCATGACCTCGGGGTACTGACCTCGGGGAACTTCTCGCCGGTGCTCGAACGCGGCATCGGCCTCGGGTTGTTCGACGAGGTACTCGAGGTCGGCACGCCGCTCAGCCTCGAACTTCGTGGGCGCGACGTGAAGGCCAGCGTCGTCGCGTTGCCCTTCGTACGAAAGGTGAAGTGATGGCTGACTACCTACCCCATACGCCGAGCGAAGTCGAGTCGATGCTGGCCTTCCTCGGAATGAACTCGCTCGAGGAACTCTTTTCTCAGATCCCCGCCGCGGTTCGACTGAGTCGGGGCCTCGAGCTCGCCCCGGGCCAGAGCGAGCCCGACGTGGCGGACTACTTCAGCCGTCTCACGCGCGCCAACAAGGGTCAGAGCGCGTGGCTGACCTGCTTCGCGGGCGCGGGCGCGTACGACCATGAGGTCCCGGCGGTGGTGAAGATGCTCGCGTCGCGTTCGGAGTTCGTCACGGCCTACACGCCCTACCAACCCGAAGTGGCCCAGGGCGTCTTGCAGGCGATCTTCGAGTACCAGACGCTGGTCTCTCGTCTGAGTGGCCTTCCGATCGCGAACGCCTCGCTCTATGACGGCGCGACCGCACTCGTCGAGGCGCTCAACATGGCCTCGGGCGCGACCGGTCGTCAGAAGATGATCGTGTCCTCGGGCGTGCACCCGCACTGGCGCGACGTGGTGCGCACCTTCGCTGGCGGGACCGGTCACGAGATCGTCGAGGTGCCCATGGTCGACGGTCGTACGCAGTGGGACCGCGCGGACCTCACCGGGGCCGCCGCCCTCGTGGCGAGCTACCCGAACTACCTGGGCGTCCTAGAAGACCTCAGCGTCGCCAAGGGCCTGAGCCGGGCCCACGACGCGCTGTTGGTCGTGGCGGCCGATCCGGTCGCGGCGGGCGTGCTGAAGACGGCGGGAGAGTGGGGGGCCGACGTCTTTGTCGCCGAGGGCCAGCCCTTTGGCACGCCCCTCGCCTTTGGCGGGCCGTACCTCGGACTCTTTGCCTGCAGCACCGAGCAGGTGCGACGACTCCCTGGACGCATCGTCGGCGAGACGGTCGACTCGAACGATCGACGCGCGTTCGTCACGACCCTGCGCGCGCGCGAGCAGGACATCCGTCGCGAGAAGGCGACGTCGAACGTCTGCACCAATCAGACCCTCATGGCCGTCACGGCCGCCATTCAATTGGGTTGGCTCGGCACCCAGGGCCTGCGCGAGGTGGCGACCCGCTGCGCCCAGGGCGCGCACTACCTGTTCGACGAGGCGCGAAAGATCGACGGCGTCGAGGCGGTGTCCTCGGCTCCGTTCTTTCGTGAATTCGCGCTGCGGGTCCCCAAAAGCGCCAAGGACGTCCTTCGTTCCATGTGCGAGAACGGCGTGCTCGGTGGGCTCAGCGTCGACGAGCTCTGTCACGGTCCCGATCCCTCGATCGAGGACGGCGAGCACGTGATGCTCGTCACCGTTACCGAGCGACGTACACGCGAACAGATCGACCACTACGTGGACACGCTGCGAAAGGCGGTGCGCTGATGACGGTCTTCAACGCGGCCCCGGGCGGACGTGCGGCGTCGGCGCCGTTGCTCGGCCACGAGACCGAGCCCACGATGTTCGAGCTTTCGGTGCCCGGTCGCGCGTCCTATCAACTACGCACGACCGGCGTGCCCGCGCGGCCCCTCGACCAACTGGTGCCGCCCGAGCACCTGAACGAGGACGTCGTGAACCTCGCCGAGCTCTCCGAGCGCGACCTCGTGGCGCACTTCACTCGTCTGTCGCACCGACAGTTCTCGGTGGACCTGGGGGCCTACCCGCTTGGCAGTTGCACCATGAAGTACAACCCCAAGTTCGCTGACGCGGTCGCGGCTGATCCGGGGCTTAACACCGTGCACCCGGGCGTGCCGGCAGAACTCGCCCAGGGTTGGCTCGAACTGCTCGTGAGCCTCGAGGAGAAGCTGTGCGCGATCACCGGCATGAGTGCGGCGACCCTGCAGCCCGCGGCGGGTGCGGCGGGCGAGTTGACCGGACTTTTGTTGATGCGCGCGTTTCACGGGGCCAACGGCGACGTTCGCCATCGGGTCCTGATCCCGGACTCGGCGCACGGCACCAATCCCGCCTCGGTGACGT
>JBEKWQ010000029.1:0-11491 GCA_049512875.1 Acidimicrobiales bacterium | reverse complement strand
CGAGACCGTCGATTCGCCCGAGTCCGTCGCCTGACCCAGACCATCTTCATTGGTTCAGGCGTGGTCTCGGGGCTCTTCGTCGCCTACGCCGCGAGCACGGCGAAGCCAGCCGTGACCGTCACGATTCCTTCTCCCACTTCTACGACCACCACGACCTCGACCCCAGGCGCGACGACCACCACCACGACCCAAACCACACCCACCAGCGTCCCGACCACCACCACGACGACGTGTTACAGCACGCCTTCGGGACACACCACGTGCAACTAGGTCTCTCATGAACTTTGAGGTCTGGGGGATGAACGGTTCACTCTGCGTCGAGCACGCCGAACACGAGAGCTTCGCACGTGACCGGCTCTGGTACTGGCTCGACGCCGTCGACGCCGCGTGCAATCGCTTTCGCAGTGATAGTGAGATATCGCGCCTGAACGACGTGCACGACGTACCAATGGTCGTCAGCGAGACCCTGGCCCGGTGCCTCGAGGCGGCCCTGACGAGCGCCGAGGTGACCGGAGGACTTTGTGATCCCACGGTGCTCGGATCGCTCCTCGCCCTCGGCTACGACCGTGACTTCGACGAGTTGGGCGACACCATCGTGACGGTCCAGGCCCACCAGCCATCGCCGGGGATCTCCGCGGTCTCCTTCGAACCTCAACGTCGTCGCGTCACGCTGAAAGCCGGCTGCACCCTCGACCTCGGCGCGAGCGCCAAGGCGCTCGTCGCGGACCTGGTCGCTGACGAACTCGCCCCACGAGGAGGCGTCGTGGTGGAGATTGGCGGTGACGTGGCCCTTCGCGGTAGCGGCCCGAGCGGACCCTGGGTGGTGGGCATCGCCGACCGTCTCGAAATACGCGGGGACGAGCCACGCGTCAGTCAGCACGGCGGCGGCATTGCGACCTCATCACTGACCGCGCGCACCTGGAAGAGCGCACGTGCGACACTCAATCACGTCATCGACCCGCGCACCGGCTACTGCGCGACTGGCCCCTACGCGAGCGCAACGGTGAGCGCGGCCAGTTGTGTCGTCGCCAACGCCTTCTCGACCGCGGCCCTGCTCTGGGGCGAAGAAGCGGGCTATCACATCGCCCAAGCCGGATGGTCGGCGAGACTCGTGCGCCACGACGGACGAATCGACTTCGTGGGCGGCTGGCCCGCGGAGAGGTTGAGCGCATGATCGCGCTCACCACCCCCTATCTCTGGTACACGACCCGAGCCACCGGGATCGTGGCGTTGATCTTGTTCACACTCGTGGTCACCCTCGGGACGCTCGTCGCGAATCGTATCGGTGGCACCATCGTTGGTCGCTTCGAGATCAACGAACTGCACCGTTCACTCTCCATTGTCGCGATGGTGTTTCTCGTCATCCACATCCTCACCACGGTGCTCGACAGTTACGTCTCGACGGGCCTCATCTCGGCCTTCATCCCCATGACCTCGGCCTACAAACGCCTGGCCATCACCTTTGGCGCCGTGGCCTTCGACCTGATTCTCGCCGTGTGGATCTCGAGCCTCTTGAAGCTACGGGTCGCCAACACGACCTGGCGATTCATCCACTGGTTCAGCTGGATCGGCTTCGCCACGGCGCTCGTGCATGCCTACATGTCGGGCACCGACTCGCGCACCGGCATCGGGCTCGTCCTCGTGAGTGCCTGTGCCGCCGTGGTACTGGTGGCCGCCCTCTGGCGCTTCTTTGGACGGCCGACGAGAGCGGCGGGTAGGACCGCGCTCTCCCCGCTCGCTCGCGTGAAGACACCAACCAACACCCGACCCGTCGCCAAACCCTTCGCGTCCAGTACCCGTCCCACGGACAAGTCCGGACAATGAGCGTGCGCGAGAACACGTTGCCGCGCCTCATGCACGCCGCGGGTCCGCGACCACTGACGCTGGCCCAGCACGAGGACGTCTTCGCCACCCGACGCACCGCGCTCTCGCTGTTGGACGAACTCGAGAACTCGGGCCTCACGGGCCGCGGCGGCGCCGGGTTCCCCACGGCGCGAAAGGCGCGCCTCATTCGTGAGCAACGCGGGCATAACAAGTTCGTCGTCGTCAACGCCATGGAGGGTGAACCGGCTTCGCACAAAGACCTCACGCTGCTCAGCACGCACCCGCACCTCGTACTCGACGGAGCCGAATACCTCGCCTCGATCGTCGGCGCCAAGAACATCGCCGTGTGCGTGGCTCGCGACAATCCCACCGTGGTGAACCACGTCGAGCACGCCATCCACGAACGCACCAGGCGCAGCCTGCGCGGTCCCAAACTCGAACTGCACACGCCGCCGTGGCGCTACGTCGCGGGCGAAGAGTCCGCCCTCGTGCACTGGCTGGACGACAACGAGTCCTTGCCGCAGTTCCGACCCACGCGGCCGAGCGTCCTGCGCATCGGTCACGCGCCGGTCCTGGTGGACAACGTCGAGACGTGTGCCAACGTCGGTCTCATCGGTCGCTACGGCGCGGCGTGGTTTCGTGGCCTCGGCACCAAGGACAGTCCCGGCAGCTCGCTGGTCTCGGTGACCGGCGCGGTCGCGCACCCGACGGTGCTCGAGGTGGCCCTCGGCACGCCAATGCGCACGATCCTCGAATCCGCGGGCGCCGATACCAATCCCCAGGCGCTGTTGCTCGGTGGTTACGGTGGCTCCTGGCTCGACGGTTCTCACGTGGACCTGGCCTACTGCAACGAGGCACTCGCCGGCGTGGGCGTCTCGACGGGGGCCGGGGTCATCGTGGTGCTGCCTCACGGCGCCTGTGGCATCGTCGAGACCCTTCGCGTGGTGCAATGGATGGCCAACGAGAGCGCACGTCAATGTGGTCCCTGCGCGTTTGGTCTACCCGCCATCGCCGAGGACCTCACGCACCTGGCGCACCCGTCACGTGACCCAATGAGCGCCTTTAAGCGACTCGAGGAGCGACTGGGAGAGATCGACGGCCACGGCGCGTGTCGTCACCCCGACGGCGTGGTGCGCTTCGTGCGCTCGGCCCTGCGGACGTTCGCCGAGGATTTCAGCCGCCACGCGAGCGGTTCGGCCTGTGCGGGTTCGCGCGCCAGCGTGCACTTCGCGAGCGTGCCCCATCTCGAGCGCGAGGAGGAACTCATATGGGAGTGAGACGACGCGCGGGACTGTTCATCCTCCAGGTCAACCCGATCCTTTGTGATGGTTTTGGTCACTGCGGTGAACTCGCGCCCGAACTCGTGAAGATGGACGAATGGGGCTACCCGATGATCAACCCCGAACCGGTCCCCTTTGGCAATACCGGGGCCTACGAATCTGCGCGCTACGCCGAACGGGGCTGTCCGCGTCAAGCGCTGCGCATACGTCGACTGAGCGACAAGTAGTCCTCGCACCGGTCCTTTTTCGGGCGTCGGCGTTTATCGAGTAGTGTTCTACGAGCCATGGGATCACTAATCAAGAAGCGCCGCAAGCGCATGCGCAAGAAGAAGCACAAGAAGATGCTCAAGCGAACCCGCTTCCAGCGTCGCGCCGCTGGCAAATAGTCCTTGTCGGCGCCTAGGCGGGCGTCGTGATGCCGTGGCGAAATCGCAGCGTACCCTCGGGTCCCACGACGTCCCAACTGGTCGCCGCGGCCTCGACGTGGCCCGCGAGGAACATCGTCGAACCCGAGCCCGCCAACTGGACTCTCTCGCCGTAGTTCGCCCGCAGCCAGGCGAGGGTGCGCGCGAGCCTCGGTTCGACCAGGCCGGCCGCGTCTTCGAGGTGGTTCGGTCCCCGGCGCGGCGTGCGCGTGGACTCGAGTTCGTCAAAGGCCCGATAGCAGTCGCGTGTGCTCACCGAGAAATCGGGCATCATCAACGTCACCTCGCGGGCCTCGAAGGCGAGGGGCGTCACTCGCTCGCCCACGCCTTCGACCAGGGCGCGACCCCCGCGCTGACAGAACGGCACGTCGCTCCCGAGACGGAGGGCCTCGTCGTTGCTCACCCCGCCGAAGTAGCGCAAGATCGCCGCGGCGTCCGCACTGCCGCCACCGAGACCGCCGCCGACGGGAATGTGCTTTTCGATCACGACGCCCGCGCGCCGACCGAGCAGCGCCAGCGCGCGCGAAACGAGATTGGTCGCGTCCAAGGGTACCGACGCGGCGTGCGCGAGGGTGACGTAGTCCTCGTCAGGATCGAGCAGCAGTCGATCGACCAAGTCCAGCGTGGTCATCTCACTGCGCAGTTCGTGCAGACCATCCTCGCGCACGCCGGTGATCTCGAGGTACCACGTGAGTTTCGCCGGCGCGATGAGTTCGATCACCGGCTCGCCGCCAGTTGCGCGAACTCCTCGAGCGTCAGTTCTTCGGGTCGGCGCGTCGCGTCGACGCCCGCGCGCTCGAACACGCCATCGCTCGCCCAGCCCGCGAGCGAGCGACGCAGCATCTTGCGCCGGTGCGCGAACGAGGTGCGGATCACTTCGAAGAGGGCGGCCTCGCTGACGAGGTCGGGGTCGACGCGAACGCGGGGACGGCGAACGATCTCCACGAGCGCGGAGTCGACGTTGGGCCTGGGAAAGAACACGTTCGGTCCCACCTTGCCCACGATCTTCGCGTCAGCGAAATACTGGAGACGAAGCGAGGCGGCGCCGTAGGCCTCGTCGCGCGCGTGCGCGGCGAAACGCTCGCCGACCTCCTTTTGGACCATGACAAGCATACGCGTGATGAGTGGTTGCGCTTCGAGCAGGTGCAAGACGAGGGGCGTCGCGACGTTGTAGGGAAGGTTCGCCACGACGACCGCCGAGCGACCGTTCAGGATGTCGTCGTAGTCCGCCTCGAGGGCGTTGGCCTGAACGACCTCGACGCCCTTGGGCCCGACGACCGAACGCAGGGGTTCGAGCAGATACCGGTCGATCTCCATGGCCTTGACCGTCGCCCCGGTCTCGACGAGTGCGAGCGTCAGCGAGCCGAGGCCCGCGCCGATCTCGAGCACGAGGTCACCGGCGTGCACGTCAGCGAGGCGCGCAATTCGTCGCACCGTATTGGGGTCAACGACGAAGTTCTGACCGAGCGCGCGCGAGGGTCGAAGTCCGTGGGTTTCGAGCAGGGCGGTGAGCTCGGTACGGGTATGGGTCACCACGAAACTTTGACATGAATGACGCCGCGCCACAGTGGTTCGAGTTCGGCGAACTGGGTCTCGGAGAGGTCCACCACGTGGTCGCCACGAGACGCCTCGTGGTCGGTCACGAGACAGACAATGGCGCGACCGGTCGCGAGGTCGCGCACCACGAGGCGCGTGCCGATGGGCAGGTACCACGTCGCGCACTGTCCTGGGATGTACGAGTACCAGGTCGCGATACCGATTCGATAATCATTCGACTTCGAGGGCTTCTTCAAGGTCGTCGTCGTGGGAGGTCTCGTCGTAGTGGTCGTGGGCGCGAGGGTCGTGGTGGTGGTGGTGGTCGTCTCGCCGGGGAAGGTCGTCGTCGTGGACGTCGAGGTGGTCGTGGACGTCGTGGTGGTGGTCGAGGTGGTGGTGACTCTCAAGATCACCGTAGAGTGCCAGGCCACCAGCGTTCCTGGCGCGGGCGAGACGCCGACCACCTTGTTCCAGGTATTGTTCGTGGCCCCGAGACCGGCGGCGTTAAAGAAGATCTGTGCTTCACCAAAGGCCGCGAGGGCCTCGGCGCGGGTGTCACCCACCACGTGGGGCACCGCGCGCTTCGGGTGCGGCACGGCGAGTGAAACCGTCAAGTGCATGAACGAATGCCACTTGACCAACGTGTCGGCAAAGGGGGTCTGGCCCACGACCGACCTCCACGTGCCGTTCGAGGCGCCGGGACCGCTCGTCGTGAAGTACAACTGGTAGGCCTTCATGATCGAATACACCCTGGCGCGCGAGAGACCGATCAGATTTGGCGCGGGCAACGGTTGGTGCACGACGCCCGCAGTGACCGTGAGTGAAACCGTCGAACGATACGCGACGAGCGTGCCCGCGGCGGGGTACTGGGCGATCACCCTCACCCAGGTGCCGTTATTGCTGCCGGTGCCGTGCGTGGTGAAAAACAGCTGGTCGGCCGCCATGATGGCGAAGGTCTCGGCCCTGGTCTTGTCGACGACGTCGGGCATGTGCACGGGCGCGTGGGCAGGCGCGGCCCCTGACGAGGGGGCGAACGCCACCAGCGAGCCCGTCACGAGCAGGGCTGCGGCAAAAAGGGACAGCGGGCGCCCAGGCGCTCGCCGCGGTGATGCCCTCAGATCTCCACCCTCCACCAGTACAACCGGTCGATTCCAACTTCTCGTCCAAATACGCTACAAGGTGTGTTGACTCGCTGGCTCATGGTCGCAAGCGACTCGAAAACCCGCGTCAGGGTTGCTTTATCGCGTCGGCAACGCGAAGAGTCGCGCCGTATTCGCCGCCGTCGCCTCGCGCAGCACCTGCGGGTCGAGTCCGCGTAGCTCGGCGAGGAACTCACCCACGACGCGTACGTACGCTGGTTCGTTCCCTTGTCCGCGGTGGGGCACGGGGGCGAGGAACGGGCTGTCGGTCTCGACGTGGAGACGATCCAGGGGTACCAGCTTCGCCGCCTCGCGAACCGAGTCGGCGTTCTTGAAGGTCACGATGCCCGAAATCGAGATATCACAGCCGAGCTCGAGGCATCCCTCGGCGTCGCGAGCGTCACCGGTGAAACAGTGGATGACGGTGCGCGTCGGCACACCCTCACTGGCGAGAATGTCAAAGAGGTCGTCGAAGGCCTCGCGCGCGTGCACCACCAGGGCGAGGTCGAGTTCGTGCGCGAGACCGATCTGGGCCGCGAAGACCACGCGCTGTTCGTAGCGACCCGAGTGCTCGTAGTAGTAGTCGAGGCCACATTCACCAATGCCCACCAACTTCGGGTGTGACGTTCGAGCGAGTTGGGCGACCGGTTCGAGGCCGTCGTTCGCCGCGTGCGGATGTAGGCCCACCGTCGCGAAAATCTCCACGGGACTCGCCATCGCCGTCATCGCCAAGGCTTCGCGCGACGTCTCCTCTCCGGTGCCGATGACTACGACCCGGTCCACGCCCGCCGCGTAGGCGCGTTCTAAGGTCGCGCGAGCGAGTTCAGCGTGATCACCGTCACTGAGGAACTGGTCCTGGAGGTGACAGTGCGCGTCGGTCCACTTGGTCATTCGTCGTTCTTGATCCGAGGAAAGAGCGGCGCACCCTTCTCGATCGGACGCTCGCCGCGATACTGACCCCAGGCGGACGCCGCAGCGAAGTCAGTATCGGTCGGCGTGCCGCCCAGCCCGATGCGCCGCCATATCTCCTCACAGACCCCGGGCATCGCGGGTGACGCCAGTATCGCCACCAGACGGATCGCCTCGAGCGCGTCGCCCATCACGGCGTCGACGATTTCGCCAGCCTCCATCTTCCAGGGCGCGTGCTGTTCCAGGTACGCGTTCGTTGCCCCGATGAGCGACCAGGTCGCCTCGAGCGCGCTCTGGGGATTGAACCTCTGCCAACCCGCGAGGTTCCCCTCGACGGCGGCCGCGGCGTCCTCGCGCAGGCTGCTGTCGGGACTCGGGGACGGACCACGGCCTGCGCACTTGGTCGCCACAACCGTGCACACCCGAGCGACGAGATTGCCGAGATTGTTGGCGAGGTCGGTGTTGTAGCGATGCGTCACGCCCTCGAGTGAGAATTCGCCATCATTTCCCAGGGACGTCTCGCGCAACAGGTAGTACCGCACGGCGTCGACGCCGTATTCATTGGTCAACTCCACGGGCGCGATGTCGGTCAGTTTCACGCCGCCTTCGGCGGCCATGGTCTTGGAGAGCTTCTGTCCGCCGATCAAGAGCCACCCGTGTACGTGCACGTGGGCGGGCGGTTCGAGTCCGGCGGCCATGCACATCGCGGGCCACCAGACGCAGTGAAAGCGGATAATCTCCTTGCCGATGAGGTGGTTTGAGTACGGCCACCATCTGGCCACCTCCGACTCGTCGCGACCGTAGCCAATGGCCGTCAGGTAGTTGATCAACGCGTCGTACCAGACGTAAAAGACGTGCTCTTCGTCCCAGGGCACCTTCACGCCCCAGGAGATCGAGGTGCGCGTGATCGAGATATCGCGTAAGCCACCCTTGATGAACGAATAGGCCTCGTTGCGTTTGGTCTCGGGCGTCACGAACCCGGGATGATCGTCGTAGTACGCGAGCAGACGATCTTCGAACGCGCTCAGTTTGAAGAACCAGTTCTCCTCTTGCATCTCGGTGAGGACGCTCCCGTGGATCGGGCACTTTCCGTCGACGCTCGCCTCGATCGTGTAGTAGTCCTCACAGCTCACGCAGTAGAGGCCTTGGTAGAGGTCCTTGTAGATGTATCCGTTCTCGTAGATCGTCCCGAGGAACTTCTGGACGCTCTCGTGGTGGCGAGGCTCGGTCGTGCGGATGAAGTCGTCGTAGTTGATGTTAAGGGCGTCCCACGCCTCACGAAAACGTCGCGACGTCTGGTCGGTCCATTCCTGGGGTTCACGCTCGTTCTTTTGCGCGGCGTCAAAGACCTTCTGTCCGTGCTCGTCGGTTCCTGTAAGGAACTTGGTCTCGTCACCCAGTAAACGGTGCCAACGAGCGAGGGCGTCGGCGTTCACGGTGGAGTACGCGCTGCCCACGTGAGGAGCGTCGTTCGTGTAATAGATCGGGGTGGTGATGTAGAAGCGACCCATCCATCAAGGGTACTAACTCGCTACCGCTGCGCAGCTCGCAATTCCAGCGCGATGCGGTAGGCCTCGCGACGCGACGAACCCAATTCGTCGCTCACGCTCGACACCGCGTCACGCACGCTCGCGCCGCTGGCCAACTGGTCCGCGAGAGCGCCGCGCAGCGTCGCCTCGTCAACGTCGGGTGCCAACACGGCACCCTCGAGCACCACGACGATCTCGCCCACGACTTCGCGCGAGGAGAACGCTCGGAAAAGTTCCTCGAGTGTGCCGCGCACGATCTCCTCGTGCAACTTGGTCATCTCGCGGGCCACGACCGCCCGGCGGGCGGGAAAGTGCTCGGCCAATTCGCCGAGGGTCCGAACGAGCCGTTGGGGCGATTCGTAGAAGACGATCGTTCGCGGCTCGCTCGCCCACTGGGCGTAGCGCTGTTCTCGCTCGCCGAGCTTGCGCGCGACAAAGCCCTCCATGACGAATCGTTCGGTCGCCAGACCGCTCACGCTGAGGGCGGCGACCACGGCCGAGGGTCCCGGGGCCGTCGTCACCACGAGTCCCGCGCCAGCGACCGCCGCGACCACGCGGCTGCCCGGATCGCTGATTCCTGGTGTACCGGCGTCGCTGATCAACACCACGGTCTGTCCGGCCCGTACGCGCGCGACGACCGCCTCACATTGGGACGCTTCGTTGTGCTCGTGCAGCGACTGCAGACGCGAGCGGACCGAAATGCCGTGGGCGCTGAAGAGCTTGTTCGAGTGACGGGTGTCCTCGCAGTAGATCACGTCGGCGTTCTCGAGCAGTTCAAGGGCTCGTCGCGAGATGTCGCCCAGATTCCCGAGCGGCGTAGCCACCACGACCAAGCGTCCGGGTCCCTCGCCCCTAGCCAGTTCCTGCACGATCGTCCCCGTTTCGCTACACCAGTCGCTCACCTACTAACATTGAAACCTATGTCCAAGCGAACCGTGAAGCGCAAACTACGCGCGAAGAAGAAAGCCAACCACGGTAAGAAGCCGAATTGCGGGCGCGGCTAGGCCGTCTAGAGCACGCCGTCCCACGCACAACCGCGTTCTCTCAGCCTCTCGGCGAGCAACGTGGGCGTGTCACTGACAATGCCGTCCACGCCGAGGTCTATGAGTCGGTCCATCTCGTTGGCGTCATTGATAGTCCAGACGTGCACCGCGACGTCGTGGCGGTGGGCCTCGGTGACGAACTTCTCGTCCACCACCGTCACGTCGCCGTAGGTGGCGGGGACCTGGAACGCGACCACGGGTGGCACGACCACCTCCCCTTCGGAGTGGATCGAGAAGTAGAACGCGGCGGTTTCGTCAGTCGCCGCCGACGTCGCCACGCCGGGCGCGAGACGCCGAAACGAACCGATGGCGTCGTCGCTGAACGAGGCCACGATCACTGAATCGGTCCGCTCGAGACGGCGAAGTTCGTCGTAGAGCAGTTGCTCGTAGGGCTCGACGTCGGGCGCCGTACGTTTGATGTCCAGATTGAGCGGCACGCCAGGAAACGCACGAGCCACCTCCTCGAGGGTCGCCACGGCGAAACCACGGTCGGCGGGTGCCTTGCCCCGGTGCACGTACGCGTCGTGCTGGTGCCCGGGACTCACGGCTTCGCCCGCGATCCACCAGTAGGCGTTGTCCATGTCGCCGAGTTCGGCGAGGCTGAGCGAGGCGATCTCACCGTGGTGATTGGTCGTGCGGTCGACGGTCTCGTCGTGACAAACCACGATCGCGCGGTCCTTGGTCGCGTGCACGTCGAGTTCGACCCCCGTCGCGCCACGCGAAAGGGCTTGGCGAATCGCGAAGAGGGTCGACGACGGCCCTTCAAAGGACCCGCCCTGGTGCGCGTAGGCAATGACCCTGCGCGACGTCCACGCACTCACGCGCGAGAGATGCCCTGGGGATAGAGCTTCATACGCATGCGGTGCTCCATGTAGAAGGCGAGTCCCGGCACGAAGCCCGCCCCCATCATCAAGACAACGTAGCCAATGTGCAGACGAGCCTTCAAAGCCAGCTGGAAGGACAAGACCAGGTAGATCGGATAGAGCACGACCCCGTGGCCAATACCCACCACGTCCACGAAGAGATGGATCCTCTTCCAGAACGAGAGGTCGACGGTGTGCAAGAGCAGCGTCAGGCAAAGTATGAGCAGCGTCGTACCGGTGACGAAGGACATGACGCGGTACCGCTCAAACGCCTTGAGCACTAGTGTCCCCAGAGCTTCTTCTTGGCTTCGCCCGCCAGATCGGCCAAGTGGTCGTTATAGGCGGCCAGCGCGGGGTCCTCTGTTTGCTCGCTCTGGGCCCGCGCGGCGCGGGCCTCGGCGCGCTTCTGTTGCTCGTACTCGCGACGCGCGGCTTCTTGGTCCTCGGTGACCTTTTCCATGTTGAGCATCGCGTACCAACCCAGCACCCCCAACACCCCAAAGCACGGCCACTCAATGGAGTACATGTAACTGAGCGAATTGCCCTGGACCGCGCGACTGACCTGCCACCACGCCGCCACGGCGCACATCGCGACCCACAAAACGAGACAGAAATGCAAGACGATCGCCCTGCGAGAGAAATACTTCGACTTCACGGTCACATCCTACCGAAACTGAGAAAACTTTCATCTAGACCTAGAATCGCCGAATGCCTTCGATGTCGATGCAGCAGTTCTCCTGGCACCACCTCGACCAGTGGCACCTGGGTGCGGTGGGAATCATCTTGTTGCTCGGCGCGGGCACGACCTACTACCTTGCGGCCAAGAGGGTCGCGTCCTGGCCCCCGTCGCGTTCCGCCTGGTTCTACGTCGGTCTGCTGATCACCTTTCTCGCGACCCAGTCGGTGCTCGGGGTCTATGACATGGAGTACTTCAGTGCCCACA
>JBEKWQ010000028.1:0-30239 GCA_049512875.1 Acidimicrobiales bacterium | reverse complement strand
CGTTTGTTTTGAATATGCCCCGGCGAGAGTCGAACAGATGTTGACCTCGTTCGTAGGATCCAGAAGTCGCGACGGCCCCGGGTGACTCGACGACGCACGCCAGTGAGCGAGGATTGGCCGGATTGGCGATTCCTACGCGAAATTTTCCCGAGGCAGCGGGCCAGCCAATGCTTGTAATATCGCCAGCCGCAGTCACGATCGCCTCGTCGATCGTGTTGTGGGGCAGTGCTGCGAGGGCACGTTGCGCCGCCCAGCCCTTGACGAGTCCGGTCGGATCGACGCCGCCCGGAAGCGTCCAGGGATCAAACCACCTCCCAGAGATTGTGCGGGAGACGTTACATAGTTGCAGAACTTCACCGATTAATGCGGGAGCGTCATAGATATCAATATCGCCACGACGAAGTTGCGAGAGCGGGCTCTCGGACGCCGAAATTCGATCTCGCCGAGATTCTGGAAAGGGAGTATCACTCTTAACCACGAGACAACGCTACGTAGGTCAAACGTACGGACCTACAACAAGGCCCCCATTCCTTACTGTTTTCTATTTCTTGCGTAAGCGATTTAAGAATTCGTAAGAGGATCACGTGCGAGGTTCTCGTCACGATTGAGTATTCGAGTTGACCATCGTACTAATTCATGAATCAAGATTTTGGAACTCGCCACGAAAACTCGAATCGCGCACCGCCCAACTCGGCGGACGAGATGGCGTACGAGCCGTCCGTTATCTGAGCGATTGATGCTGCGATCGCCAGACCCAAACCGGTACCTCCGAGTGCCGAGTCAGAATGATGGAACCTATCGAACACCGTGTGTCGCTCCTCGGGCGCCACGCCCGATCCGCTGTCGTCCACCCGTAAGGTGACGCGTTCGGCGTTTACCAAAACACTGATTTCGACTCGGCCGCCGCGTCCCGCGAACTTGATGGCGTTGTCCACGAGCACCCCAAGGAGTCGATCGACGAGTTCACTCGACGCCTGAATCGTCGCGTTGGCTTCCTCGGTAGTCTTAAAGGTGAGGGAAATCTCTTGTGACGTAGCCAGCGCTTGGAAACGTTGGCTGCATCGAACCGCGGCACTCACCAAGTTGACTGGCTCCAGTGAACTCAGTCTCCTCTGTTTTTCGTCAGATCGAGCAAGCCAGAGGAGTTCTTCGACAATCTCCTTGAGACGAGAGCTTTCGGACTTCACTCGTTCGAGGGTTGCGCGGTAGCTTGCGCCGTCTCGATTGCGCGCAAGGGCCAATTCGACCTCCGCTTCAAGGACACTGAGCGGCGTGCGAAGCTCGTGCGAAGCGTCGGCGACGAACTCCGATTGACGTCGCTTGGCCAAGGAGACTGGCGCCAACGCCCGTATACCCACGACGAAGGCGGCGCCGAACATCAAGATCAATAGAACGATTCCGGCGATTAATTCGGTGACTTCCAACGTGCTGCGTAATCGATGCACGTCGGCAAGACTCTCTGCGTCGACCAGCCACCCTGAATGGAAGTCAACGGCCTCAAAGCGGAAACTCGACGGTCCGATTGAAAAGGTTCGGTATCCCACTGACCACGCTTCAGGCGCAAGTGAAGGCGTGGCACTCGACAGGGCCGTTGAAGTGCCGTCAGGTCGCACTCGCCAAATAAGGATGGGAGCATCGTCGTTGTCTCGGTCGCCAGGTTCGGGGGCGACCGTCGCGATGCTCTGCGACGGGCCATGACGCAGCAGTGGTTCGATGATGTTCAGGCGCTGCTGGAGGCGGTGGTCGACCTGAGAGGTCATTCGATTAATGAGCAGCGAATTCAAAACGAGGACGATGACGACGAAACTCACCATCCCCAATGCAGTTGCGACTGCTGCCACTCGCGCCGCGTGCGACGTGGCGGATTGACCTGACCTCAAGAAGGAACCAATCGATAGCCGAAGCCTCGGACGGTTTCGATTCTGGCGGTACAATGCTGTATCTTCGAACGCAAACGCGCAATATGAACTTCAATCGTGTTAGAGCCAACAGCCTCAGTGGCGTTTGGCCATACTTGATTAGCGATCGTGCGTCGCGACACAATTTCAGGGTTTCGGCGTAGCAAAAGCTCCATGAGGAGACTCTCGGTCGTGGTGAGTTCGATCAATTTACCGGCACCCTCGAGTCGCCGAGCCGATGGGTCGTAGAGAAGGTCGCCGCAGACGATGTGCGCCGTGTGTCGAAGGGCGGGCCGACGTTGGAGAGCCCTTAGGCGCGCGACCAGCTCTGCGAACTCAAATGGCTTGACGAGGTAGTCATCGGCGCCGGCGTTGAGTCCCTCGACGCGGTCACTTGGTGTGTCGCGGGCGGTAAGCATAAGAATCGGCGTAAGGACGTCGGCTTTCCTGGTGGCCTCGATGACCTCGATCCCCGAAAGCTTGGGCATTCGCCAGTCGAGGATCGCGACTTCGTAGTCAACGGCAGTTAGATTCGCAACGGCCTGCTCACCGTCTTCGGCGACGTCGACGACGTAGCCCGCTTCACGCAAGCCTCGTTGGAGGACGTCGCGAAGTGCTCGGTCATCTTCAGCGACGAGAATTCTCATTGTCTTCACCATTCTTCGTGCCGACACATTGTGACATCACGTTGTCGTAATGGTAGTGAACGCGGAGAGTGGCGATTGAAATCCGAACTTCGTCACGTTTCCTGCTCCGCCCAAGGTGCGGTACTCGGGATTAGTCGTGGAGTTTTAAGGCCACCACGGGAATCGTTCGGGAAGTCTTCGCCTGATACTCCGTGAACCCAGGAAAACGTCTGGCCTGCTCGTCGTAGATAGCGGTGCGTCGAGGTTCATCGAGGATCTCGGCCGTGGCTGAAACCGTTTCAACGCCAACTTCGACGATTACGTCATACGGATTCGCGAGCAGGTTGTAATACCACGCGGGATTGACATCCGCGCCCGCGTAGGAGGCAAAGACGTAGACGAGAGTGCTGTCGTGATCGTCGCGTAAGTACATCACGGGACTCGTGTGCTCTTTGCCGCTCTTGGCTCCCTTGGTCGTGAGCAAGAGTAGGGGTGCGTCACCGAACGCCTCGGCGCGGCCTTCGTTCGTCCGAAACTCCGCAATGATCTTCTCATTGAAACTCAAGGTGCTGTCGTCGTTAGCCATGGCGTTCCTCTTCTTGGGCGATGAGTCCCACTCTAAAGGGACACCGCTCCCTTTCTACTTTTCCCCAATCGTTGTGGTTGTCAGCCCGAGGATTCGAGGTTCGACAGCAACCGCGAACGGATCTGTTCCAAGGTCTCTAGATGAAAGGTCCGGCCGTCTCGAAAGACGACCCGCAGTTGGTCTCCTCGAACGTGGTCGTTACTTGAGAGTCCATCTACGACTTCGAGCCCTGTGCCACCGACCGTCACGGCAACACGGCCTCGCTGTGATCGTTTCATGCTCGTCGGGTCGGTGACCGGGTCCTTGAAGATGGCCTTTTCGACCCCATCAATCGTGACGGCCGTGGATTTGAAAGCGTGACCGAAAGTGTCGCGATTCGTGCGTTGGTACGTGTGTGATCCAATACCAAAGACGACATTCGTACTGGCGTATCCCTTGTTTTTAAGACGTTCGAGGATGCGTGTGGCACTCGCGAGGCTTATCTGGTCACCGTAAATGACTCCGAGGTGAGGATCGAGCACTCGGTATCCCAAGTCATTGACCGAACCGCCGAAGGCGTCCCACATGACTTCGACGACGCCACGATCAGCCGGCGAAACGGTGCCCCCTTGCGTACCGGCCAGGATGTCGACGGGGTCACCCGAGTCTGGACGGATAACGACCCGTCCGTCTCGAGCAAGGATCTGCTCGCGCAGTCGCGGAAGATAGTCGCCTACCACTCGCCAGAGGTCCCAGGTGTCCGACACGATCGAGATCAATGCTTTCGGATAGAGCTCGGTGACGAGGCGCTCGTAGGTGTTGAATTCGTCGTCGGGATGTTCATTGCCGTACGCGGACATGACGCTGTGCTCGGTCGCTGGTATCGATGCCCCGACGAGTTCAAGGTCGGTGTCAGCACCGTAGTACTCCTCGAGGTACAAGATCGCTGGAATCGTGTCGGTACCAGCAAAAGAGAGCAGGTGTCCGGCTCCCGACGCTGCTGCTGCTTCGACGCTGCTCATACCGCGAAACGAGAAGTCGTGTCCTTGAAAGGGAACGGCGTTGCGATCGCCGCCGGTCTCTTTGGCGAAGCGTTCGAAGAGCTTTCGGTATTCGAATGCCAGCGTGGCGCTGGTTGAAGGGAGCCACGACTCGGCGCTGAAGAGCGTTTCGACAAAATTCGTCAGCCAGAAGAATTCCGGCTTCGTGTTGACGAACGTTGCCGATGGTACGCGCAGTGGGGCGATGGTGCCCTCGGGCAACGCACGAATTTCGAGGGGCAGGTAACCGAGCCTCCACAGTGCCTCGAGGTGTTCGCTCGGTGGTTCGGCAACGCCGAGGGTGTTTCGGATGATCCGGGTGTAGTCGCTGATGACGTGCTCGAGGGGACGGGCGAAGAAATTCGTCGTGAAGTAGTCGACGAAGTAACGCTTGATAAACGCCTGGATACCGAAGACCACGACATGATCGATGCCTTCGATGGTGCTCTCGCGCGCGGTCCAGGTGCTGTAGACGGCGCTCGTGCCCGGTGGGTACTGCTCGCGGTGGCTGATCTTGTAGAAATCGGTGAGGAGCGCGGGCGAGAAGTTCACGCCACAATGAGAGCTAGTTCGTGGAATGAACTGGTCATTACAGTCCCGATAGCTTTCTAACGCTTCGAGCGAGAGCCGAATTGTCGTCGTCGCCGTGACCCTGGGCGATGATGCCGTCTTCAAAGGTGGCCGCGAGGGCCGTGACTGGTAGGACTGCGCCCACCTCCCGAGCCAGTTCAAGGCCGATTCCGAGATCCTTTCGGTGCAGGGCGATCTTGAAGCCGATGGGATACTCGTCGTCGATCATCCGACCACTTCGATTCTCCAGGACCCATGAACCCGCGGCGCCACCCGAAAGAGCTTCGATGACTTTGCGAGCGTCGAGTCCAGCTTTGATCGCCAGGGTCACACCTTCGGCGACGCCCAAGTACGTGCCCGCAAGAATGACCTGATTGACAGCCTTGGCCCACTGTCCGGCGCCGAGTGGGCCGAGATGGCTGACCGAGCGACCGACGCTCGCTAGGACGGCGCTTGCCCGTTTGAAGTGCTCTGGGGCACCGCCCACCATGATCGTCAACGTGGCGAGTCGGGCGCCTTCTGAGCCGCCCGAGACCGGAGCGTCCAACATGTGGACGCCGCTTTCGCGCAATTTGACGGCGAATTCACGCGCGCGTGTCGGACTGATGGTCGAACAGTCGATGACGAGCGAGCCTTGGTGGGCACCCTCAGCGATTCCGTGGGGGCCAAAGAGAACACTTTCGACCTGGGGTGAATCGGTGACGCAGATGAAGATGATGTCACTGGATTGCGCGAGATCGGCCGGACTCGCCGCTTCACGGGCACCGAGTTCGATGAGTTCCGTCGCTCGTCCCGGCGTGCGATTCCATACCGTGAGGGGATAGCCAGCTCTGGCCAGGTTCGCAGCCATGTACGCGCCCATGGTCCCGAGTCCGGCAAAGCCCAGCCGCTCTTTTGGGGTTTCGGTCTTCATCGAACTCATTCCATTCTTCTTTCAGTTCCCTGAATCGTGAACGTCGAATGAAACACGACTACTTCACCGACTACTTCACTACTCTCATCAAACTTCAGCGAACACGTGCAGCCTAGGAAGTATCTTCACGCCATATTATTACGGCGTGTTCGCTTGCGGTGAAGCACTGGGAACATCATCGTGGAATTGTCGACTCCGCCAGCACGAGGCAATGCTTCGGTGACACTCGAGTCGGGTGTTTCTGCGATGAAAGCACGATTTGGTGACGCGGTCTTGCGTTGCGAGGAAGACCCTTTTGCGATCCGGCCCGACCAATCGTTGCCAGTGGCCACGAATGTGTTGACTTCAACGATGCAATGGCAATCATTTGAACGCAGATGACACGTCAGGCTTCGCCAGCCCAGTACTTGAGAGCGTTACAAGAGAAACCCCGCAACGGCGGACGAACATCCCGTCTGACGTCGTGGCCGCTGACTGGCTCGGTCGGATGACATGAAGATGTGCGACGAAAAGCAATCTCTCGCGAACCATCGTCGAGATCGCACCAGACGCCGCGACCGCGGAGCTGCTGTGATTCGTTGAAACTGACGGCCACTTCGTCTCCAACGTCTTCACTCGCGGGCCTACGTACGTTCATGGCTCGTGCACTTGCTGACGCTTTGAAATCAAAGTTGGTGTCGCCACTGGACAACGACTGGTCAAATCGGAGTAGTCACGTCGCACGTCGTCTTCCTAGGGCAGACTAGCGAGGCTGTCAACTTTCCACGCGCGGTTTGCGTCCTTGGACTGAAATGAGATCTTGTCGGCTGACGTGGGTCGGCTGATGAAGTAGCCCTGAGCGATGTCACATCCCAGATCGTCAAGGATGTCGAGTGTCGTGACGTCTTCTATCCCTTCGGCGACGACCCGAAGTCCCATCTCGTGACCGAGATTGATCGTGGCTCGCACGATTTCGAAGTCTCGGCTGTTCTCGTGACTAGCCAGGGAGGAGATGAAGGTGCGGTCGAGCTTCAATTCCCCAACGTCCAAGCTTCGCAGGTAGGCCAGTGACGTAAATCCGGCGCCAAAGTCATCAATGGACACCAGCACGCCGAGTCTGCGAAGGTCACGAATCACTTCCTGGGACCGAACAAAGTCCGAGATGATCGTCGTCTCGGTGATCTCGATGACGAGGTACTCGGCCGGCAGACGATAACGGGTGAGAAGTTCGTCAACCAATTCGACGAAGCCCTCCTGAAGCAGTTCGGTGGTCGCAACGTTGACGGACACGGCGATCTGTTGACCTCGACGATGCCAAACGGAACATTGGCCAAGTGCTTCATTCAGCACCCACGTCGTAAGCTCCCACATCAGCCCCGCCTTCTCCGCCAGAGGCAGGAATTCCATGGGAGGAATTAATCCGAGTGTGGGGTGGGGCCAGCGGACCAGCGCCTCGACCGCGGTGATTTGGCCGTTGCGCATGTCCAGCTGTGGTTGGTAGTGAAGCGCGAGGTCACCGCTGTTGACCGCGTCGCGCAATGATTCGATGAGGGTCACCTGGTCTTCTTCACCATCGAGCTTCTGGTCGTAGAAGACGAATGGGATGTTGCCAAGTTTTGCGCGGTACATGGCCACGTCCGCGCACCACATGAGATCGATGGCGCTCTTGGCGTCGTGGGGCATCAACGCGATTCCGATGCTGGCTCCCACGTTTGCCGTGATCTTGTGAAGGACGAAGGGTTTGGTGACCTCTTCGATGATCTGGCGAGCAATTTTGGCGGCGACGTCGGCGTTCGCGTCCATAAGGAGTACTGCGAACTCGTCGCCACCCATTCGAACCGCAAGGCCGGCACCTTCGAGGGACGCCGCCAGTCGCGGCCCCAATTGGCGAAGGAGCTCGTCACCGGCGGGGTGACCGAAGGAGTCGTTGACCTCCTTGAAGTGGTTCAGATCGACGAACAGAAACGCCATCTCCCTCGTTCGGCGTTCGTCAGCGCGCTCTTCGTCAAAAAAGATGTCGAGAACCTGGGCGAGCTGGCGACGGTTCCCGAGGCCGGTCAATTCGTCGGTATTCGCCTGGCGATGGCGCTCTTCGGTGATCAACCGCAGTCTTCTCGCCGAAATGGTGAGGCGCACGCCAATGACGACGAGAGTTCCCACGGCGAGGCCGATCGCAACATGACTGACACTCTCAATCGTCCCGCTGACAAGCACACCAAGAGCAGCCACCGTAGCCAACGCGGTAATAATGAATCCCTGGAGCGTTTGTGGTTTCAGCAGGTTCGTGAAGCGCTTCGGTGCCCAGACCGATGCCGACAGCAGGACTATCGCCAGGGGCCACGCGAAGGAGTTGACGTCGCTGCCAAAACGTGACGCCTGACCCGATTCCTGGAAGAGGTTGAAAGTATCGCCCACCACGATCACTATCAGTCCTGAGGCCATGAGGAACCATTGTCGTGTGCTGTTCGACGACAGTACCGCGGAACCGCCGAACACGAAAAGCAGGAGCAGGAAGTCACCTATCGGATACGCGAGGTTTACGGCGGTCGACAGCGAGTTTCCCCCCGTGAAGTGGTTGATGCTGTGAAAGACGAAGGCGGCGCACAAGGCCGATGCGCCACCGCCCGCGACGATGCCGTCGAGCCAGTTCGGTTTATTGATTCGATAGGTCCCTTTTTGAAACAGCAAGACGCACGCAATATACGCGAGCGGATAAAAGAGCAGGTAGAAAACGTCCGCAATTGACACCGAGGGTGCCGTGGTGCGGCCAATCGATTCGGCGGTGAGAAGAACGTCACCAATCGACCACATAAGTAGACCAGCTCCTAGGGAAAGGGCGACCGGCCTGCTCGTGCGATAGCGAACACCTCGAGCGATGCATAGCATCGAGGCGGCCAATTCGAACCCACAAACCATCCAGCCGTCGAGCCAGGTCCACTGTTGGTTGCTTCGCCGAACGACGAGTGAGACAATGTACGCGACCAATAACGCAGCGAGCAGTGCGTATGCCGTCGCCACTAAATAACTCTCCGACCGAGTTTTCATATCTACCTATTCGTTACGTCTTGGAACGTGGATGACGCTGTTCTGACCGCTCAATGCAACACCCTTTACCATGTGCGCTCCGTGACGCTGGTTCAATGGCCAATTTTCACTATTGCTCCGCGTTGATGGTCTGAATCAAGAACCCGACGTCAAGGCCTTCGCCGGGCAACCCCCAATGAAATTCTGCCTGATTATTCGAACAACAAGGCGCATTTGGACAGACATCTTCGAGACCCCAGGTCGCCGAGTGAACATCCAGATCGTTGGTTTTGTACGAAGAAGAGTCCGAAATGGTCGTGTGGAATTCCGCTCGTCGATAGAGTCAAACCCAAAGAAACCGTCATATCGATCGAGGGAAATAGGACGTTTGGATGACGCTCGCCGCGTTGACTCCTAATTCAAGCAGTCGAAGACGATGGGCGTTTTGGCGCTCTCCCGAGGATCAGCCGACCTGGGCCCGCCCAACGCTCCTGGTGCTCGCGTTGGTGGCGTTGGTGCTGTACACCTATCGAACCGGACCGTATCTCGAGACGTACTACGCGGCTGCGGATCGAAGTATGTCGCTCAGCTGGCACAACTTCTTCTTTGGTTCCTTCGACCCAGCTGGAACAATCACGTTGGATAAATTGCCAGGCGCGTTCTGGCTCCAGGCGCTTTCGATTCGAGTGTTCGGTGTCCACGTGTGGGCGATCGTCCTTCCCCAAATACTTGAAGGCGTCGCCTCGATCCTCGTGCTGTACCGGATCGTGCGGCGCTTGGTAAGTCCACTCGCTGGCGTCATGGCCGCTGGCTTCCTGGTTCTCTCACCGGCCAACGTGGCGCTCGATCGTGGCAACATCGCGGACACTCTGATGATCCTCTGTCTTCTCCTCGCCGTTGACGCGGCGCTGAGCGCCGCGCTCACAGCGTCCAAGTGGTGGGTGATCGCTGCCGGTGTATGGGTGGGCTTCGCCTTCCAGGCAAAGATGATCGAAGCGTGGCTCGTCCTACCCGCTCTGTGGCTGCTTGTTCTCTGCGCCTCCAAGGGATCGTGGAGGACTGCGTTGGTGAAGGCGGGGGCGCTCAGTGTGGTGGCCCTCTTGGTATCACTCAGTTGGATATCCCTCGTTTCGATCATTCCCGCCGCATCGAGGCCCTACGTGGACGGCAGTTCGAATAATTCCGAATTTCATCAGGTCTTCGTCTACAACGGCATCAACCGTGTGGGTGAGCTGTCGCCCAACCAGGTCCTCGAACAGACGGTGGGACTTCATCTACCGTCGCCCCCGGCCCCATCGTGGGACCGACTGTTGCGAGGTTCGATCGGACGCGATGGAGGATGGCTCGTGCCCGGTGCCGCACTCACCCTGCTGGCGGGTTTGGTCGGTACCTGGCGCCGAACACGCGGCGATCTTTGGCGAAGTGCCTTCGCCCTCTGGGGAACCTGGTTCTTGGCGCTCGCGGTTTCCTTCAGTGAAGGTTCGAGCCTCAATTCCTACTACGTGGCGGCATTGTCGCCAGCCGTTGCGGGACTGTTGGCGACGGGCGCAGCGTTGGCGTGGGGTCATCGTCGTTCCCGTGCGATCGGCGCAGTGGCGATGGCGGTGATTGTCTTGACGGCCGCGTATGGCGTCGCGCTCTTACCAGGCTCAGGTATCTGGGTCGGATCTTGGATCGTCGCGCTGACCCTATTATTCGCGCTCACGGCGACCGCTGGCATCGTGTTCATAGTGAGACGCGCGATGTTGCCGCTCGCTGGGGCAGTTGGAGTAGTCGTCGTGTGTTCATTGCTTCTCCTGCCCGCAATCGCCTCGATCAGCCTCACGGCGAACGGCCTCGGCGCCTTTGACACGCCATTTGAACACGCCAGCACCGCGACGGCACTGCAATCGCTGTTTGGCACGTCGGGGACCGAATCCATTTTGGCCAACCTCGAGAGCGCCCAAAATGGGGCGCCCTACCTGATGGCTACCGAGTCATCGGTGTTCGCCGCGCCCTTCATCTTTGAGTCAGGTCTTGAAGTGCTACCCATCGGGGGATTCACCGGCGCCATCCCTTCACCGACGTTGAAACACATTCGTCTGCTCATACAAGAGGGAAAATTCCATCTCGTCATCGCGTCACTGAATTCCCGCGACCCGCGAATCGAGTGGATGACCGCCCACTGCAATAAAGTGCCAACGCCCGCGTCATCTGGTGGTCCCGGGCAGTTGAAATTCTCCATTTTGTATTGCCGACCGGGAGCTTGACTCCCATCGAGTGAGCAAGGCGAACCATGACCGCGCCCACGGCGCCGCGCGTATTAAGACGGCAACGACCCCGGAGGAAACTTCCTGGACTTGCGTCACGGTGCTTTAGCAGTGAAGACGGGCGAGGGAGACGACGTGCAATCGCGAACTCGCTGCACCACTCGTCGGGTAGATCGTCTGCATCCACAAGAGTTCCGAACGGTCGACGCGTAGTTCTCCCACGGTGCCTGAGGTCACGTCGGACCCAAAAACGTGGGGTATCACGCACCATTCCTTCGCCTTGGGTTTGAGGGCGTACAAGGCTTGTTTCGTTCCCGAAGGGGAGGTGACCACCACGTAGAGGTAACTGTTGGGCGCGAACAACAACGCGTTGCTCATCGAGATCGAATCGGGTCCGTACTGGGCGGCCTTCAGCTTTGGAAGCGCCACGTAGGACCAGGTCTGGCCCGAGTCGTTCGAGCGCACCAGGGGATACTGGGACGAAGGATCAACCAGGAGCAGATCCTTGGCCGAGGTCGCGACGAGTTGCTGGGAGAAGCAGCTGTTCACCGTCGACGACCAGAACGTGTCGGACCAGCGAACGCCCGAGACATCGTGCTCACCCGTCGGACCGGTGAGCACGGGTTGTGACTCGCCGTTCATGGCGCAGTTGCCCCACTGGTCGGGTCCCAGCATTGTGCACGGACCGCTACGAGGACAGCCCAGTGTCGACGTCGACCAGCTCGCCCCGCCGTTGGCGGTCACTTCAACGTCGACCAGACCGTGATCGGTTCCGGGGGGAACGTCCTTGCTCGAATAATCATTGCTGCGTTCGTAGAGCGCGTCGACGCGGTTACCTTGAATGGAGAATCCGGCGAAGTCCTCGAGTGACATGGAGGCGGGTACGGGAATCGTGCGCCAGTTGGCGCCGTCGTCTGTTGTGTAGAGTCCCGCGACGTAGATCGGTGGCGCGGAGTCGTTCTGGGCCGTGTCAAAGCCCGCGTAGATGCTGTCGTGATTGTTTGAATCGAGCACGACCGACGAACACGTCGGATTGGCAGCGGGTGAGGAGAAGAGGTTCAAGCCAGTGCCGCGCAGTGCTGAGGCGACGGTGCTCGTCGGGATTCGCATCTGAGTGTGACCGCCCGTGATCTCGAGACCCGTCGACAGACACGACGCGACCACATTCGAACCACTGACGGGCTGAATCGTCGAGGCTCCGGCGAACGTCGAGGAGAGGTAGGGCACGGTACCCAAGCTGGCCCAGGTCGCACTGGCGGCGACGTGAAGTACGCGAGGGCTTAGCACCACGTCGAATCCTCCACCCTTGAGGTTTTGCGAATACGAAAGGGGCGCGTAGTGTTGCCTGCCCGGTCCTTTGGTGACCGACACCGAGAGGCCGAAGGGTTGGCCGATGATGTCCTCCAGGGGCGCCCAGCCCTTGATGACGATTTCTTGTCCTACTTGTGCAGTTGACGGATTCAACGACATCGTCTCGCATCGTTTTGCGGTGACGCAGCGAGAAGGTTTGGGGGCGATCAGGTGAATTGGTGTCTCGGCCTGCGCCGGGCCGAGCGCGCAGCCAGAAATTGCGTCGAGGCACGCAACGCCCACTTCGTAGCGGCCCGAACGCAACGGGTGCACCGAGACGACGCCGTTTCGGGTCGTCAGCCAGGCGGTCTCTGGGACTTCGAGGCTCGTCGAGAACGTCGTCGGTGACGTCCATTGAATGGCGACGCCCTGCTCTTGAAGGCCGTTCTGACAACCGTCCCAACAGACGGTGGCGTTGTCTTGTCGTTGCCGCACCGTGGGAGCGTCGGCCAGAAAACGACCAGTGATCGTGACCTCCTTGCCCGGCGAAGTCGTGTTCGTGCCGAGTGACAACACGATTGGGCCTTCGGGAACCGAAGGCAGGAACGTCGTCGTTGGGCCGGACGATCTGGTTCCTAAGAGGTACGACTGGAGGGACACCACTTCGGTAGAACTGTACAGAGCGGGCACGCGAAGACAGTCCTCGAAATCTCCGTTCAATGATTGATGCACGTAGTCACCATTCGTTCCGCACACGGAACTGGGTGGAATGTCCTGGGTGGCAACCGGAGTGCTGCGCGAGGAACTCGAGGAAGAACGGTTCGACGTCCCACACCCCGCGAGTACTAGGGCGCAGATCACGAGCAGGGAGGCCCCCACGATGAGATTCCTTGTGTTGGACATAATGGTACGAAGCATTGCACGATTCCACGGCGTGAGGTCCCGATGACGTCGGTGACGAGGACGTCCTCGCGGACGGTCTTAGTGCCCGTCTGTCAATTTTCGAAGTCGTGTACCTTGTTGTCCATGAATAAATCTCCCACCAAAGGCAATACGCCTTCGGAGCTCATCGACTCCAGGATCAAGGAATTGAACGACTGGCGTGGTGAGGTGCTCTCGCGTCTGCGCGCGCTGATCAGACAGGCCGATCCCAAGATCATCGAGGAATGGAAGTGGAACGTTCCAGTGTGGTCCCGCGACGGGTTGATCTGTACTGGTGAGTCGTACAAGAACGCCGTGAAATTGACCTTTGCTAAAGGCGCATTCCTCGAGGATCCTTCGGGACTCTTTAATTCGAGCCTCGAGGGAAATGTACGTCGGGCCATTGACTTTCACGAGGGTGACAAGGTCAACGCCACCGCGCTGAAAGCACTCGTGCGCGCGGCGGCGAAGCTGAACGCCGCAAAACTGAAATAGCGGCATGCGCTTCGCTCGCTCGATACGAGGGGCTCGTCGTTTGGAGCAGGAAGTCCAATGTCTGGCTGCATCGTCAATGAAGACGCAGCGTCGCTCTCATCCTCGTACCGTCCCGAGGCACAGTATGAGATTGATTTGGGTGATCCGAGACCTTCTGTGAATCAGTGATTCGATAGGCCAGGCCCGGGAAGCGAGGTCGCTCGGTGTCGAAGGTGCCTCTTCGACGAGTCATGCACGAGTCGCCAGTTGTCCAGCGCGGACACCGCTCGCGACCGCGGCGTCAGCGAGGATCCCTGCGTCGCCGACCCAATCGCCGGCGAGGAAACATCTCCTGAGGCCCTGGACCACCACGTTGGGCCGACCCTTGAAGCTGCTCCCGGGCCGAGGCATCGAGTGTGACACCAGCATGTTGCTGAGTACGCGACGTTCGTTCACGTCGCCGTCGGAAACTCCTGCTAAGCGAGCGAGTTCATCGAGGCGTTCTACCTCACCCCTCCCTTCGCCGCCGTAGGCCATGACACTGAGCGTCGACCCACCGTCGGGCGCCAGGCGCGCGGGCGGGTCGTGAAGTGAAAGGTAGACGTCTTGATCGACTCCCAGTACGAAATGTTCCTTAGGAGGACAATCCAAACCCAAGTCCAGACAGGTCGCCGTGATCGGTGATCCCTGGTTCTCTATCTCGAGATCGGGCACCAGTCGCCGCGCGACCTGGGGTCCGCCCGAGGCGAGCACCACGGCACGAGCCACGACGACATCGTCTCCAGTGGTCACGTGAACGTTGGTCAATGAGAATTCCACTTTGCTCACCGGTTGATGCGTAGAAATCTCGACGCCCGCGGCGCGCGCACGAGCCACGAGGCTGTCGACGATTGATTGCCATCCGCCGTCTACGTACGTCACCCCTTGAAGCGAACGTCGTAGTTGGGTAACGGCGGCTTCTGCACTCAAGCCATCGAGATCGCTGCAGTAGGTGTTGAGTCGCATGAATGCTTGAAGGAGAGTTGCGAGCGCGTCGCTCTGGGTCGCGCGTTCGCTCCACTGTCGAGCGGACAGCGTTGCCCACTCGGGCGGCGTCGTTCTTGGCAGTGTCGACATCAATCGTGCGAACGTGACCCTTTCCCTTGCGGTGAGGAGGTCGGTGCGAAGAATCGTTGAGGGAGAAATCGGGAGAACGTGGAGTTGACCACCCCTGAGCGCCTTCGCATTGCGGAGTGGTTTCGTCGAACCCGTGAAGGGCACGCCGAGTCTAGCGAGGAGGTCCTTGGCTTCACCGTCGTTGTAGAGGGCATGAGGGCCACGGTTGAACGTGAAACCTCGTCGATCGTCGCTCTGGGCGCGTCCCCCGGGTTCGTGCGACTCCAGGACTCGAACGCGAGCGCCGAGTTGCGCGGCCTGTAGGGCGGCGCACAATCCCGCGAGACCGGCTCCCACGACGACGACATCGTGTGGTGCGGACATCCGTCTCCTTTCTACGCTGTCGTGACGTCGCGCTCGTCTCATTGGTGACAGTAGGTCAGACGTCGGTCTCACGCTCGAGCCCTCTGCCATGAGGTCTGCACGAAAAGTCAAAACCACCGGAAGGTTTCCGGAAAATGGCTCGATTTCAATTGGTCTTCGATGGATGTGTCTACACTGACGCCACGTCGGCGATGATCACGTCACGCTGGCGCAAGGAGACATGTCGCGATGGACCTACGAATCTTCTGTGAACCGCAGCAAGGTGCTTCCTACGATCAGATGCTGGCGTTGGCGTTAGCGTCCGAAGACGGGGGTTTCGACGCCTTCTTCCGTTCGGATCACTACGTGAAAATGGGTGCGGTCAGTGGACTTCCCGGACCGAGTGACGCGTGGATCACCCTGGCGGCCCTCGCGCGTGACACGAAGAGAATTCGTCTCGGGACGCTTCTCTCGTCAGCGACTTTTCGACTTCCTGGACCACTCGCGATCAGCGTCGCCGAAGTCGACTCGCTTAGTGCGGGACGAGTCGAACTCGGGCTCGGTGCTGGCTGGTTCGAGGAAGAGCACCTCGCGTACGGCATCCCCTTTCCCGGTGTTGGTCAGCGTTTCGAAAAACTCGAAGAGCAACTTGCCGTCATCACCGGACTTTGGGAAACGCCGATTGACAGCACCTTTTCGTTCTCTGGCGAGCACTACGAACTACGAGAAAGTCCCGCGCTACCCAAACCAGTACAGAAGCCTCGTCCGCCAATTATCGTGGGTGGCCTCGGCGCAAAACGGACGCCACGACTCGCTGCTCGATACGCGGACGAGTACAACGTCCCCTTCGCCCCTCTTGATTTTTGCCGGAGCCAATTCGAGCGAGTCGATGAGGCGTGCCGCGAAGCCAGTCGAGAGCCCATGTCACTGCTGCGTTCGGTGGCGCTCGTCGTCTGTTGCGGACGCGATGATCGAGAAGTTGCACGAAGGGCCGCCGCGATTGGGCGTGGGGTAGACGATCTCAAGGACAACGGACTCGCGGGCAGTGCGTCCGAGATTATTGAGAAGATAAGCACCTTTGCGCAGTTGGGTGTTTCTCGTATCTACCTGCAGGTTCTTGACATGGACGACCTCGACCACGTGGAACTCTTGGCTTCAGGGGTTCGGCCCGCCCTCCATTGACCAAGCCTCGCTCATAGCTGGTAACGCCGCGAACCTTTGGAACTGCGTGGGCATACATGACCAGGGGTCCAGGACAGGGTCAATGAGAAGTTAGAAACCCTCGTCACGTTTCGTGGTGCCTTCAATAAAGTGGCAAGGGGCACTATCCCAGACCTCGCGAAAGGGGGTAGTCATGGCCAAGATCCTCTACACGGCCCAAGCACACGTCACCGGTGGTCGCGAGGGACACGGACAGACCAAAGACAAGCAACTTGACGTCGACCTTCGCCTACCCAGTGAAATGGGCGGCTCGGGAGGAGGGACGAATCCCGAGGAACTCTTCGCAGTGGGTTACGCAGCTTGTTTCGAAAGTGCACTGATGGGCGTCGCGAGGCGTCGTCACACAGAAGTGGGCGACGTCACAATAGATTCACAGGTCAGTCTGCTGCCGAACGGTGAAGGTGGATACGTGCTGGCCGTCGCCCTCGACGTGTCACTGTCGACCGTGGCCGATCGCGACACTGCCGTAGCCTTGATCAAAGAAGCACACACCGTCTGTCCCTATTCGAATGCGGTTCGAGGCAACATCGACGTCGAGCTACTTCTCACGGGCACGCCAATCTCGTAGGGGACCCGAAGCGAGTAAATCCCTGGTTATCTTGTTAGGGACCTACTACTTTCTTGGAATGGCAACGTCCCTTCGTCTTGTGCCAATAGACCCTGTCGAAGCGAACCGACTTCGGGCTCGAGCGACCGTCTTTGACGTCGCTGATTCATTCCCGGGCTATCCATGTCGTCAATGCCTTCAAGACGCTGCGGTAGGTGACGTTCTCGCCCTCGTTTCGTACGACCCTTTCACTCTTGACTCTCCCTATCACAGCGCAAGCCCGATCTATCTTCACAAAGAGGATTGTGGTCTACCTGATACCAGCGCGATCCCGGGTCAGCAACTACGCCGCCAACTCTCAGTCAGAGCCTTTGACGAGCATGAAATGATGCTGGCAGGCGAGGTCGTCAATGGTATTGAACTAGAAGAGACCGCCGCACGGCTTCTTGCCCAGGACGACGTCGCGTTTCTTCACGTTCACAACGCCAGTCGAGGTTCACCATTTTCGTGTTCTTCGGTGACGCCACCGTGAACGGTCGGGAAACGTATCTACGTGCTTTAGCCGTCGTTCCTGATAAACCGCTGTTTCGACGAACTGAATTGCGCCGCCTCCTTGTTATTGGGAGCATCGTGGGTAGCAACGAAGGTGCCTTGGAAATTAATCACGATCATCGAACCGAGCATGGTGAGTGCCACGCGAGGACGCCAAATCGTCGCCTCGCCTTAGGGCGAGAATCAGATGTCGCAGGGTCTTTTCGGGTGGGTGGTGCTAAAAACTTCTAAGGAACCGGAGGGTCAAGATGAAGTCCTTCAAGATGAAGACGGCCATCGTTACTGGCGGAGGTTCAGGGATGGGCCGCGAGCTCGTACTGCAACTCGTGAGCGATGGTTGTTCGGTCGCGACGTGCGACGTGAACGCCGAGAGTGTCGCCGAAACGGTGTCGCGGGCCTTGGTGAGTGCTCCCGCGGGCGTGCGCGTTACCGGTCACCAGTGCGACGTAAGCGATGAAGAGCAGGTGAAGCGCTTCCGTGACGAAGTGATCAATCAACACGGTGTTGATCATCTGGACCTGGTGTTCAATAATGCCGGAATCTCGGGTGGCGGCAGTTTCATCGCCGACACGAGAGAGAGTTGGGAGAGGACCTTCGGCGTTGACTGGTGGGGCGTGTACTTTTGCACCAGAGCCTTCCTTCCGCTGCTCATCAAGAGTGACGACGCGGTGCTCGTGAATACCAGCAGCATCAATGGCTTTTGGGCCTCGCTAGGCCCGGGTATCCCTCACACGGCGTACTGCACGGCCAAGTTCGCGGTGAAGGGATTCTCTGAAGCACTCATCGAGGACCTGCGTTTGAATGCGCCCCACGTCAAAGTGGCGGTCGTGATGCCCGGACACATCGGCACCGACATTGTCAACAACAGTCGAAAGATTCAAGGCGAGGTCGATCCATTCGACATGACCGACGCCGAGCTCGAGGAGAGTCGTCGAGGCATGTCGCGAGCTGGGCTCGTCAACGCCGATACCACGCTCGAAGAGGTCCGAAAGGCCATCGAAGGATTCGGCGACAAATTTCGCGACAGTGCACCACTCAGCGCCAAGGGAGCAGCACGGATCATTCTGGCGGCGGTGCTCGAGGGACAGTGGAGGATTCTCGTGGGCGATGACGCCAAGTTTCTGGACGAGCAGGTTCGCCTGAATCCCGAAGCGGCGTACGACTACGCGGGAATCGGCAGTGAGATCGCCGACTCGATCATTCCCGATTAATCATCAAGGAACCTGAACAACGTACCTATAGTTCCTCGGACGAAGGGTTGGGCGTTCTCTCGAAGGTCGACTCACTACTGCCATTCGCGACGAGAAACCCAGTGGTTTGTCGCGCCTTGACGGAGAAGCTCAAGTCGTCCACTGTCGAGGTCTGGATAAAACGCTTCGAAAGAATACTTGCCTCGATTACGGAATTGGGCTACCTATACGAAGCTCGGCGAGGTCGTGGAAGCCCGCGGCCGCGGTCACCAGCAGAATCACGCCCGCAGCAATGCCGGTGGTGGCGGCGAGTGATGAACCCGACATCGTGGCAACGAGGATAACTGGACCTATGGTGAGTGCCCACCCCACTACTCGGAAGCGGGGGATGTGCACCAAGTAGTCGAGCCACAACAGCAGTGGTCCGATCGTGATCGCGATGGAAGGGAGCACCCAGTCGCTGTGACCGGCAGCGGTAACGACGACGGGAAAGACAAACGCCGCGATCAACTCAATCACGGTTGCGACGCTCACCGAGCGCTCGATCCGTTTCGCCTCGGGGCTCTTGAGACGCGGTCCAGTTCCCGCGGTGACTTTGATGCCGTACCACAGCACGATCAACGTGACCACGACGAATCCGAAGGACAGCGGATCACGGGAATGACCGTGAAGATTGAAGACGCCTCGCACTAACCAGAAGGCGGCGAAGGCAAGTTGGATGAAGCCCCCCACCCGTCGTACCCGTTGCGACCAGGCCTCGACCGGACTCAGATCAGTGCGCTCGGTGGCCGTCGATCTCGTCACGAGGCACCACCTTGACCTCGGTACCACTCAACGGTCTCCTTGATCGCGACGTCCATGGACGTACCCGATGCTCCGAACGTGGACTCGTATTTCGTGGTGTCGAGGACGAACGGCTGCTCGAACTGGTAGGACATCTCAGCTAATCCGCGCATCATGGGATTAAACAGTCCGAGAATCTGGAGCAGGTGGGCCGAAACCGAGCGGATCGGCACGGCGTGGCCCACCTCGCCCGCGATTTTTTCTAGCACCGCCCGCGTGGTCAAGGTCTCAGGTCCGGGCAGATGCCAGACTTGTCCGACCGCTCTCTCGTCAGAACCAAGGACGGCCAAACCAGCCGCCATGTCGGGAATGTAGCTGTACGTATGGAGAAGATCTGGGTTGCCGATGAAGTCGGCGCGTTTCCCGACTACTGCGTTTTCGAAAACCCGCTCACCAAGGGTCGACTGCGTCGCGCCCGCACCAAAGAAGTCTGAGGCACGCCCGATAGCGATGCGAAGGCGTCCAGCGTCTGACGCTGAAAGGAGCTCTCGAGTCATCCCCACCCTGGCTTTTCCTTTGACCGACGTTGGCGCCAATGGCGTCTTTTCAGTCATTGGTGCTCCACCCGTAGGTCCGTAGCCGTAGACATTCTCCAATGTGACCAGGAGCGCACCGGACTTCTCGGCAGCCGCGATCACGGCTCGCTGTAACGGTGGAAACCGTTCGGGCCAGTTGGTATAGGGAGCGTTGAGGCACTGGTAGACGACGGACGCACCTTCGGCCGCATTGACCGCCGCTTTTTGGTCAGTGACATCGACGGCGCGCGCGTCGACTCCTGTAGGTACGTCCAGGCATCGGTGCAATGACACAACGCGAACGTTCTCGCTCGTGGTTCGGGCGTGTACGGTCGGTTCAAAGATTTTCATGGGCGACTCCGTCCTATATGGAGGCGTCGAGCCCGACCGAGCGACAATCTTCTAGATCGTCCAACTCGGACCTGGCGTCTCAAAACTTACGAAGTCTGTTTTCAACTTGACTTAGACTTTGGTCATCGCCTTGTTATAAAAAGATTCGCTCACCCAAGCGTAGCACGAATGCCTGATCCTTCCTATTGCGACCACTGAGCGTTACATGGCGCAGAATGCAAACTCACTTCCCAATTTGGTCGGAGTCGACGCCAGTTCAAGGTCCCAGATCAAGAATGTCGGTTGACGTCTTCGTTACTCGCAAGTCAATTACGGACAATAGCGAGCTGGGCGCCAGGGAACGAGGCGTGGGTGCGGAGAGGATTTTTCTGCCCACAGGGGCAGGGTTGGGGGCGTCGACGCGCACCATCGACGCCCCCAACCCGACATCAGTACATCCCAACGCTCAAAGCGGTTGGGTCGCTTCAACATCTATCTCGATGTCGACATCACGTGCGACGTGGACATTGCCGCTGTGGCTCTCGAGCATCGTGAAGAGCCTGTAATCCTTTCGGCTGATGGTCGCCGTGGCGTGAAATCCCACTCGGAGGTTGCCGAAAGGATCTGCCAGTGCACCGCCGAACGTGAAGGCGAGTTCGAGTGGCAACGTTGTGTCTCGAATCGTGAGGTCACCTCCGAGGACCCACTGGCCCGAAGGGAGTTCAGTTAGATTCGTGCTCGCAAAGACGAGGTCAGGGTAGTGATCGACGTCGAGGTAGTTCGCTGACCGAAGGTCGTCATCACGCACCGGAAAGAGCGTATTGATGCTGCTCGCTTCGATGGCGACCTCGACGTGTGACTTCAGGAAGTCGTCGTCAACGGTAATCGTGCCGGTGACGCCAGTGAAGCGTCCTTGGACGCGACCAACGACAAGGTGTTGTGCTCGAAAATTCACGAACGTGTGCACCGGGTCGATCGCAAAGGTGCCGGGCGGCGGTACCAGTCGGTGGTTCTCGGTCCGATTGGTGTCAAGTAATTGGTCAGTCATTTCTGTTCCTTTCAGGGAGAGTTGGTTGATCTCGTTCGTTACTTGGTGTCGCGGTCGTAAGCACCGGCGCGGGCGTCGATAATGCGCTTTGGATCCCAGAATTCACGCATGTAGATCAACTGGCCGTCACGAAAGATCATCTTGTTGACATAGACCTGCTCGTACCAGTTGCCGCCGGGGGTTGGGGCATCCGACGAGTATTCGATGAAGACCGTCTCAGGATTACCCGCGACTGAATAGAACTTCATGTCGCGCATCTTCATGCCCCTGAGCGCCTTGTTGAGTTCACGGACATAAGCGACGACGGAGACCTTGCCGACGAAGTGATCGGGCATGGACAGGGACGATCCGTAGGGGAAATCCATGACGATATCGTCGGCAAAAAGCTCGAACTGCTGTTCACTACCGAGCAGCCGAATAACCTTTTCCGCTAAGCCCTGGTTGGTCGCCGCGAGTTCCTCGGCGTCAATGGTTGCTTCTTCCTTGGACATACGTTCTCCTTCTCTCGGGGCGACTGGTGGCCGCCGTGTAAACGGGCAATCGCACGTTGTCCGCGCGAACACCTACTTCAGTTGATACATCAACTCATGATAGCAGGTTGAGATGACATGTCAACTAAAAAGTGGTAGAATCCTGATTGTGACCACAAATCGAAAGGGCGACGCGGAGAAGGACGACGCGTGGCACGCCTTTATGCAGATGCAGGAACTTCTCAACTCGCGCCTCGAGCAACAACTTCAGGCCAGCTCGAACCTCTCTAACGCTGACTACACCGTTCTTGTTGTCCTATCCGAGACTCCTGGTCACCGTCTTCGTGCCTATGAAATGGGCAAGATGATCGGCTGGGAGAAGAGTCGTCTGCACCACCAGCTCACTCGCATGTGTTCTCGCGGGCTTGTTCGACGCGAAGCCGATCCTGAGACGTCAAGGGGAATCCTCGCGGTGTTGACAGAGAAGGGAATGCAGGCAATCGTCGCTGCGGCGCCGGCGCATAATCGCGAGGTCCAGCGTCTCTTCTTCGACAAGATCTCTGATCAGCAAGTGAGACAACTGCGATCAATTTCTCGGCGCGTCCTTGAAGACCTACTCGCCGACTAGAGACGCAGCGCCTTGGCTGGCGCGGCGATGAGCGTGGGATCTGACTTCCAGTCAACACCAGGAACGTCGACGTACAGTTCGATCTCGTTTCCATCTGGGTCACGTATGTAGAGACTGTGACTGATCGTGTGATCGGTAATCCCGACGATTTCGACACCGGCGTCGCGCAACGAGGTAACCGCCTGGCGCAGCTCCTCGTCAGTCTCGCCAATTTTGAGTCCAAAGTGGTAAAGACCGAGGTGGCGTCCCCCCGGCTGCACGGTCGCGTCGTTACCGACTTCGATCAAAAGGAGCTCGTGATGAGTCCTTCCAGAAGAAAACGCCGCGATGGGACTACCCGGCGTCACAGGTATCACAGTCTCCCAACCAAGCACGTTCGCGTAGAAAGTGGCAGAGTTCTCCACGTTTCTTACAAACAGCACTATGTGCCCAAGCTCGGTAACTTTCATCGCCACTCCTTCGTTCGGTCGCGCTAACCATATCAAGAGGTTGATATATCAACTCACTCTAGCGGAGCGGTTCAACAAAATCAAGCGTGATCGGCATCCTCGCTTAAGCAACAGTCGTGCGCAGTGGTAATGAAGTGGCTATCTTGTCAGTCAAGAGAATCGCCCCTTCAGTTTTGAGTTGATGAAATGGCTACGAGATCCCCACTCGATAGAAAGGAAAGTGGAGCACATGACGCAAGAGCAAGACATGAAAATTACGATTACAAAAGACGGGCCGTATCTGGTTGAAGGATCGGTTCCCCTCACCTCTCAGACCATGGTTTCCGATGGAAGTGGAGGCTCAAAAGACTGGATCGAAGGCGACGCGATCGAAGGCGGGTCAAGCTACAAGTTATGTAGGTGCGGCCAATCGATGAACAAGCCTTTCTGCGATGGGTCTCACCTTTCGAACGGCTTTGATGGAAACGAAACCGCAAGTCGCGCTCCCTATTCCGAGCAGTCTGGAGCTGTCCACGGTGCGCACTTGACTCTCACAGACGCGGAAAAGTATTGCGCATCTGCTCGTTTTTGCCATCCCGGCGGCGGAACGTGGAAGTTGGCACGTTCAAGCGATGAAGCCGACGTTCAGCATGCCATACGTGAAGCAGGAAATTGTCCTTCAGGTCGCCTCGTTGCACGAGACGTGACGACGGGAGTTGCAATCGAACCTAAGTTCGCTCCATCAATTGGCCTCATTGAGGATCCAGACGCTGATGTGTCGGGACCAATCTGGGTGCGTGGTGGCATTCCAATCGTCGGAGCCGATGGAGAAACGTACGAGATCCGTAACCGCGTCACACTGTGTCGGTGCGGTGGATCGTCGAATAAGCCGTTCTGCGACGGCACTCATCTTGACATCGGGTTTCAGGCCTAGTCAGAGTAAATACTCACTGATCAGGAAGAACAAGGCACCCCCAACGGGATTCGAACCCGTGCCGCCACGTTGAAAGGTTGGTGCTTCTTCGAGAACGAAACCAGCTTTATACCTGGTTGAGCGCCCTTTCAGGGTATCGAGATTTCTAGAGATTCTATTTTGGGAATTGAATGGGCAACTGCGATTCGAGAATTGAATCCAGGACGCGAGGCCTTGGAAGATATTTTCATCATTCACTATGGCAATCGTCATCGAACTCGACGTTCTCGCCCGCGAACGTATCGAAGTCTCAGCGATCGGAGAACGATCGGCTCTAATTGTTCAGGTCGGTTACTTCCTCGATCGCAATCGCGAGTCAACGTGATCGGGCATCAGTTCAATCTTTGCGGCGATGAAATCGTGGAATGCGCTCGTTAGCTTGTCGCCATTAGGGCGGGAATAGACGGCCAATGTTCGTAACGTGGCTGGTGAAGTGGCAAAGATTCTTCCCTCGAAATTTTCAGGAACGATCGACGCCGGGACAAGAGTAGGGCCGAGCCCGGCAGCGGCAAGCAAGGGTGCGCTCGCAGTTTGTTCGACGCGAAGTGCGACTTTAGGACTGAAACCTGCGTTCGAGCAAGCTTTATCGAGCACTTCAGCGAGTCCATGGCCTGGAGCAAAGTGAACCCAACTTCGGTCAGTGAGGCGATTGAGTTCTAGTGGGCCGCGCAGCTCCGCGAGGGGATCATCGCTCGAAACCACTAAGACGAGTTCCTCGCTCCCAAGGTTCGTCAAAGGGCCGTACCAATTTGAAGGCGTTGGACCAATCGCGACGTCCGCCTCGCCTCTGCTCATGGCGGCTTTGAGTTCGTCACCGTGTCTGTATTCGTGGAGACGTAGTTGAATTCCTGGACGAGCCTGCCGCCAGAGTCGAAGAGGTGCGGGCAAGAGTCCGAGAGTCGTTGAGTGGACTGTCGCCACTTGGAGTTCGCCGATCTCTAGTCCCGCGGTTTGGCGAGTTGCTGACACTCCTCTTTGGGCCTCGGCGAGTGATGCCTTCGCGTAGGGGAACATTGCGCGACCAGCGGGGGTGAGATGAACGGTTCGCGAGAGTCGGTCAAAAAGACGCGCACCGATTTCGCGTTCCAACACCGCAATCTGACTGGAAAGTGCTGGTTGGCTGACGTGAAGCTCTTCTGCAGCGCGGGTGAATGAACCGAGTTCTCCAACCATGACCAAATATTCCAGTTGCCGAAAGGTGGGCATAACTAGAGACTATGGGAGCCAGTGAATTTATGTCTTGGACTTATCTGAGGCAAGGTGGGAAACTTTCCGAATGCTTCAACCGCAAATCCCAATAATCGGCGCCATACGCTTCCGTTTGGCCGAATTGCACCCTGCGGACGAGTCGTTAGGGCCAGAGTCGAGCATTTCTCTTGGAGGAGACGACCGTGATCCACGAGCGCATTAGAGGCAAGAAACGACTGGTGAGTATGTCCAGCGCAGCGAGAAAGGAAGACTGGCCGCTCGAGGTCAAGGCAGACTTCTCTGCTAATTCTCGAAACAGAACGGTCGGATCGAGAATCGTGTGGACCAACGATCGAGTGCGGGTCTGGGCAATCGAACTGCAACCGGGCGAACGACTCGGGGCTCACCGACATAATTTCAACTACTTCTGGATTGCGCTGACGGAGGGCGTTAGTCGCCAGCACCACGGCGATGGTTCGACGCGCGTCGTTACGTACCATGAGGGCGAGACACGTCAGATCGAGTTCGGCCCAGGCCAGTATCTTCTTCACGATCTCGAGAATGCCGGCGACGTTCCCCTCGCTTTTGTGACCGTTGAGTTTCTTGGTGATGGCGAAAGAATTCACGTCTCGAGCGTTACGACTGAAGAAGAGGTGAGGTGATGACTAGCGAATTACCACAGAGTCACGTGGACCTGCTCGAGCGGCCTCTCTTCGCCCACCTGGCAACCATCCGCCCCGATGGCAGTCCACAAAGCAGCGTGATGTGGTTCGACTGGGACGGAAGTAGAGTCCGTTTCTCCCACACCAGCACGCGCCAAAAGTACAGGAATCTTCTCGCTGACGGTCGTGTGTCGTTTCACGTCCAAGATCCCGAAAATGCGTATCGAACTTTAGAGGTTCGTGGTCGAGTCGAGTCGATGAAACCCGACGACGACGCGACCTTTTACAGAAAACTCCAACAGCGCTATGACTCAAACGTGCCGGTCCTGGATGCGGACGTCCGCGTCGTCATCGTCGTCGAACCAACAAGCTTCGTAGCAGTATTTGGCGGTCTGACCAAGATTGAAACGGACGCTCTGACGGCTTTGTTAGAACGACTCGGCGAAGGTGCTTGAAGCGTTAACTCCTCGAAGCAGCTCGAATGTGCGCGCAATTCAATGAACCCGCTGTCCAGTGAACACGAGGACAAACTAAATCGTCTTGGCGAAATTGGCGAGTAGCTCAGGTTTGCTCTGGTTAGAGCGAACCAACATTTGGTCAAGCGCTTGCTGGATCGTGACGCCTTCGAGCGCGTCGTTGGCCGCCTTTTCGGCAACTTCGTAGACCTCGGAAAGTACGGTCTTGATGCTGTAGCCGATTGGGCAATTCATAGATGGTGCAGAACTGTGCAGGGCCAAAGCGGGGCCGTCTTTGAGAGCACTCTTGACGTCGAGGAGAGTGATCTCGGTCGCTGGTCGCAAGAGGGTCCAACCCGAAGGAGTGCCGCGGTGCGACGCAACGAGCCCGGCATCTCGCAAGTGTCCGAGAAGGCGGCGAACGACGACCGGATTCGTTTTAACGCTCGCGGCGATGCTCTCCGACGTGGCTGGACCGCCGCCGAGTTCGGAATGAAGACGTATCCACGACATTGCGTGCACCGCGATGGCCAACCTGCTATTCGCGCTCAATTCACTACTCCTTGGGGATCATCTCGGGTGCGTTTTTGATCTGTTTCGCGGCGCCCCAGAGAGAACCCGGATTCGCCCGTCGAGGGTGGCGCCGAAGAACTGCATCGTATAACTCGAGCGCCGTCGAAGCGGTGCGTTCTGCCTCAATGAAATCCTTCAGGTACTGAATTGAGTCGTCAATTGTTGCAGGGTCGTCAGTACGACCCGGGAATTTATGTCCGGCGACGACGTTGATCGGGTCAAGTGCTTTCACCATTTCGAGAGCCGCAATCCATTCGAGGCGCGATTCGGCGGTCGATTCGGCCATATACATATGTGTCCCGTTGTAGACAACGTCACCAGCGACGACGAGGCGAATGTCGGGTACCCAAAGAACGGTTGTGTCCTCGGTGTCCGTGTGTCCAGCTTGTAAGACTTCTAATTTGTGTCCTTCCAGCATGAAATGGTCTTCCGCGATCACTTCGGGTAGTACGGGCGCTGGAATCTGGCCCGGAAACAAGCGTCCCCAGAAGCCGTCACGATATTCTTCTTTTGCTTGAATGCGCGCCTGATCGAGGGTCCCGGAAGTCCCGATGGCTCGCGCCGAGGAAAACGCTTCGAGAAGTTGGCCAATGCCGTACACATGGTCACCATGACCGTGGGTGAGGTAGACGTGAGTGAGTCGACGGTTGTGGCCTCGAACCCATTCGACAAGTTCTTCGTTTTGGGCAACCGTCGTGAAAGTGTCGACGAGAACGGCGTCATGGTCGCCGAAAATAAGCGTCGCTGAGTTCGTTACCCAGCGCACGTCCTCGTTGGTGCCTGGAGGCAAGTCCCTCGTGAGCCCCTCGCGTTTCACGAGTAGTGATTCGTAGTGAAGATCTGACATAGGTTTCCTTTCGTGGCTCTGATGTAACTATATCAGTTACATCAAATGGGCGCAAGTCTTCTTCTTAGCGGGATGATTGTGAGCAGTAATCACCGAGGGGTCGTAGTCGTATTAGGTTGCAATCGGATCTACGTCGATGCAGCGAACACCACCTGAGGAAGCTGGGTCCTTAGCTCGTCGCACAGCTTCGATGATTCAAATCAGTGTCGGATGAAGCTTCACAATTATTCGATTTTCAGTTGCTCATGCTTAAAAAGTCAGAACCCGACAGCCAGCGCCGATCTCATTTTGGGTATTCCACGGGCATTGACGTACCAATTTTCGTCCACCTACTGGACGTTTTGGAATCCTCAAGTTTGGAAGAAATACCTGTTTACCAGGAAGAACGAAGTACCCCCAACGGGATTCGAACCCGTGCCGCCACCTTGAAAGGGTGGCGGGTTTTGGAGGTTTGACTCTCGCAAGTGCTGGTCAAACGAGGATTCGAAACGCAAAAACGGTCGGCCGTTTCATCTTGGGCATTCCATGGGCATTAACGAGTCGTCATAGTAATTCCGAATGGCTCAATCGGATCGAGGTCACCGTGCGCAATCATGCATTGACGTTCACTTTTTGGCGCCACCCAACGAGATGGTTCCGATCTCGTTGTGATGCTTATTGGCCCTAAATGAACTCAGAAGGCCTAGGAGGGCGATGAAGGCAATCAGGAAGAATAGAGACTTCTGCATTTGGGTGAAATGTCCGATCCAGGCATTGTTGAATCCTCCAGCCTGCTCCCAGCCCGCATAACTCAGGATGAAGAGAACCATTCCAAGGGATAACAATCTCGAAGTCCAGCGACCGAATCGATTCGCGGCCAACGAGAATTCACTGAGGCGTATGAGTTTTGCCACACTCAGAGCCAGGACGATTACCGCGGCAGTTGAACTTATGTGAAGCACGGCTTGTGAAAAGTCGCTCTGGCCGGCCCACGAAGGTCCCCAGATCAAGCTTTGAGTAACCCACTGCGTCGCTCCCGCTACCTGCTTTAGACCAATGCCCAATTGCGTCCACTGAATACCACCACGTTCGATTGTCAATCTCGTGAATTGATGAATCGCATTCAAGACGACGACCAACGAGCTAAGAGCGATGATGAGGGGCCATGTGAACTTTCTGTCCCGTTTAGAGAAGGTGAATCTGAGAGCATGGATGACGAAGATGACCCCAATGAGGAGAAGAGTTAAGGCCAGAATCATGGTCGACACAGTGATGGCGCCCATCCATAGTGATACTGATAGCGACGTAGCAACTCGTGGGTTGGAATTCCACGAAACCATCGCGCACGACCAGTAGAAGAGCGCGAAGACTGTGAAGAATGTCGCCAGCACCGTTGAAGTACTGAGTGTGGTTCTGGATGCGTTCGCACTGTCTAATGAAGGTCCCATAATTCCAACTTCGCCTGCACGTGATTTCAGACCCTTATAAATTATGTTCGAAGTTCGCTTCGAGCTGTGCGGAACGTCATCGATTGATTGCTCCATGAAGTCAATGAATTCCGATCCGTATCGATCTCGCCATGGTTGCGGATAGAACTTCAATAGACGTTTGGCCCGGCGGCCTGGTGTCATCAACGAACTCATGCGAAGGACCAGCCTTGGGAGAGGCGAGATTGTCCTACTTCGACTACTTGTCGTTGAGCCTCTAGATGGTCGGACAGCGCCTTGGCGCCAAAACCCGTCAATCGATAAGGTCGACGCCGATCTTCGGTCGCAATAGCTTCGATCAAGCCTGATCGCTCGAGTCGCGCAAGTGCCTCGTACAAGGTGCCCGGAGGTATTTCAACACCAGAGAAATCAGCGACGTCTTTAACAAGCGCGTAACCGTGTTTTTCGCCGCCAGCAAGACTGGAGAGAATCAGTGCCGAGACCCCTGGGTTCTTCCCGAGCCGATTAACTCCAAAATTAATATCGCCCACGAGGTGAGTTTACATCGATTACCGATATAACGCAAACCGATGTAACTGACACCTAAACAGAACGGAGCCTCGGTACGGACGTCGTTGTCCTTTCCGTTAGGCCAAATCTTGACGTTTCACAGTTCGGTATGGGTCGGCAGTCCTTAAGAATCCAAGGTGAAGAGGGTCGGATGACACTTTCGGCACCTCATGGCCGATTGTGGTCTTAGGGCCTCGCCAAGGCCAGTATTGCCTGATGGTTAAGAAGCCAAGAAGACTCCTGCTGTCGGGTTTGATCCTTCTCTCCGTGATGGCACTCTTGAACATCGATTCGTTCACTCCAGGTTCAGGTTTGAGGGCTTTTGCCACGAATGAGGGCTCGACCGCTTTTACTCCGCTCAAGATCACGCAAGTGACTTTGTCGAGTTCTATCTACGTGTTGGCGACGACTGGCTGCTCGCGTTTCTCGTGTCTACGATTCCTTCGCACCAACGTTAACCTGTCGAAGTTCGAATCGGTTACTCCGCCACCCGTTAGAGAAATAGGTGGGCTCTTCAACTTCGATTTAGATAGCTTGCAGTTTGCCAATGTCGACGATGGTTATGCCACGGTGGGTGAGAGCAACCCGCTCTCGCTGTACGTAACCCTCAACGGAGCAAGGTCCTGGCACCAAGTCACGATCCAAAAGGGTGCCACCATTTTCGATCTTACAGTGACATCCGACAAGGTCTACGCGATAACGGCTCTCTGCTCACCGAATGGCGACAAATGCCGTGACTATCGGATTGCTCGTTCGTCACTCAATGCAAAACACTGGTCAAGCGCA
>JBEKWQ010000027.1:0-12068 GCA_049512875.1 Acidimicrobiales bacterium | reverse complement strand
TCGCTGCCTCGCGGACCTCGGTTCGCGAGGCAGCGAAGTTTCTGGGGCGTGGCCGGGCGTAATGTTTACCGTGGGCGAGAACCTTCTCGGCGAGGTGAAGTGTGCTCCACAGAGAAGGCCGTAGATGAAGAGAACAGCAGTCAGGCGTCGGCGCTCTCGAGTATTCGGGGGAGTGTCGATCGCGGTGCTTGGCTACACCCTTCTTCCCGCGTTCGTGGCCTCCGCGGCGATCTTCACGGCGACGATCGTGAACATCACGAATACGTTTTCCAGCGGCAACATCGTGATGTCCGCGACCACGCCGACGTCGGTGGTCTGTACGCCCGCGACCGGATCGATTGGTAACACCAACGCCACCACGTGTGCGGGAGATCCCTATCCCACCGCCGCCCTCTCGACGACGGCGTCAAGTGCGGTCAGCACGCTCAGCGCGACGGGCTCGCTCAGTAGCACCAACGCGCTCGTGACGTCTCCGGGCTGTGGCGTGCAGTACTTCAACGAAGGGGTGAACCACAACTACGGACTGCCGTTTTACGGCGTGACCTACGGGGCCGCCATGTCGAAATTCTCTTCAACGGCGACGGCCTTTGATGGTTCGACGGGGGAGATCGAGACCTATACGTCACAGACCGCCCCAGCCAACTTCACCATTACCGGTTGGTTCAACACCACCCACGCGCAGGGAACGTTGATCGGCTTTTCGAACACGCAGGCCGCGACCAACACCGTCGACAATGACCGCAGCCTCTGGATCGACTCGGCGGGCAAGCTGGTGTGGGCGACTGCGACGAGCGCAACCGCGATGACCGAGCTCACGAGCACGTCGGTCGTGAACAACGGGTCGTGGAACTTCTTCGCGGTCACGATCGGCACGACGTCGGGCGACCAGCTGTACGTGAACGGCTCGTTGCAGGCGTCGAGTTCCGGGGTCACCGCCGCGTACAACTACAACGGCTACTGGCACCTCGGCTGGGGCTCGGAACTCGACGGGACGCCCAACTGGGCCGACAAACCGACGTCGGCGTATTTCGAAGGGTCCCTCAACGGCGTGGCGATCTTTGGCTCGCAACTCACGGCCGCCAAGATCACGACGCTCGACGGCGAGACCACGCAGGCGACCTACGACAGCCAGGTCAGTGCCGATACCGACGCGTACTACTGGCCCCTCGACGACACGGGGGCGAACGCCTATACGGGCGCCTTGCCGACACTGACGGCCCCTACCCAGACCTTCGCCGACGTGTCCGGTCACGCCAACACCGGCAACGCCGAGGGAACGGTCACCGTCGGGGCGACCGGACCCACGACCCTGGGGGGGTACGCCATATCGCAGACCGGCGCGACGGGTTCGGACATCTACACGACCAGTACGTTCGCCAACCCCGCGCAGTTCAGCGTGTCGGGGTGGTTCAAGGCCTCTTCGGCGGGCGCCATCATGGGTGCCTCGAACGTGCAAACGGACACGACGCCCGCCAACTGGGACCGGATCCTCTTCATCGACGCCGCCGGGAACCTGATTTTCGCGACCGGAACACCGAACACTGAAATAATTTCACCGGGTGTCGAGGACGATGGCGCCTGGCACTTCGTGGTCGCCTCCTACGGGCCAGCGGGCGAGGAACTCTTCGTCGACGGTGCCCTCGTGGCTTCGAACGGGTCGATCACCGCGGGACAGAACTACACCTACTACTGGCACCTCGGTTACGCCTACACCTCGGGATGGGCCAATTCGCCGGGCAACTACAACCTCAACGGCAGTCTGTCCCAGGTGGCGCTCTTCAGCACGCAACTCTCCGCGGCGCAGGTCTCGACCCTCTACGGCGCGACGAGCCCCTCGGACGAAGAAGGTCGCGTGCTCGAGCGCAGTCCGGTCTCGTACTGGCCGCTCCAGGATACGACCGTCTCGCCCGCGTGCCCGCTTATTGAAGTCACCGTCCAGACGCTGGCCGGTTCGACGACCACGTGCGTGGCTCCCGCCGGGGCCGGCGCGTGCGCGACGCCCAGCGCCGCGGTGCTCGCGAACACGATCGCCACCCGGTCCATGACTGGACCTGGCGTGGGTGTACCGGTGACCCTCACGATCGCGATGAAGGTGGCCTCGACGCCGGCGGCCGGCGTCGCGGGCCTGCACGTGCTGTTGCCGCTCATCTTCTACGAGGCGAATTCGACGTTCTCGGCGCAACTCTCGTATCCCTCGGGCGTGGTGATCCTGTGAGCGTGCCCGCGGCCGCCTCGCCGGGGGCGGCGGACTTGAACTTCGGGCCGACGAGACGGATCCGACGGGATGCTCGTCGCGCGGAGAAAAAGAACGAGCACCCGCACGCTCGGGTTCCTTGGGAACTGCGGGTGTTGTTCACGTTGATCGCGCTGGCGGTGCTCGCCCAGGTGGGTTGGATCATAAGCGGGGGATCGCTCTATCGCATCAACAGCCCTTCGATGTGTCCCCAGGTGTGCGTGGGGGCACTGGTGATCGATCGACCTCTCGCGGCGGGCGCCACGCTGCACAAGGGCGAGACGGTCACGTTCATCCCGCCCGGCTTTAGCGTGCCGTACACGCACCGGGTGGTCAAGGTCTTCGCGAACGGCACGTTCCAGACCAAGGCTGACGCCGCGAACATCGTCGACCCCTGGCTCGTCTCGCCGTCGGAATTGAAGGGCGTGACCGTGGCGACGGTCTGGGGACTGGGTTGGCTCAGCTCAGCGTTGCCGTTCCTCGCGGCCGGCATGTCGGTCATCTTGCTTTTGCGCCGATCGTTCGACGTGCGGATACGTCGAGCGTTTGACCGCCTGATGGTGGTGATCATGGTCGTCGTGCCCGTATGGCTGCTCAAACCGCTCATCCGCGCGATGGTCGTCCAGACGACGTCGCTGAAGAACAACGTCGAACGCCTCACGATCGTGAACACCGGGCTCTTGCCGTCACAGTTTCGCGCGAGCGAGGGACAGTTCAAGGACTTCGTCGCGTCGGGCCAGCGCATCACCCTTACGGGCCGGATTGGAACTAATGGGCAAGTCGCCGTCAAACAGTTCGTCTCGTTCCACTGGTTGGGTTGGACGATCGTCGCGCTCGTCATCGCGTCGCCGTTGCTGATCTTTTTAATCCAACTGCCGAAGCAACGTCGGTTAGCCGTCCAATACTTAGGACCGTCACTCGCAGAACGTCTCGCGAAGGAGTACCCCGAAGAGGTCTTAGCGGCCGCGTTCGCGCGCGTTCGCGGGGTCGCGGGTGCACCCGAGGTGCCTCGCGCCACGTCGATGCCCACCAGTAGCCCCCCGAGAGCGCTCAACGACGACGTGAACGTTCTCGCGGGGGAGTCGTCATTCCAGCCAGCGAACGTCCCCGAGCACGTGCCAAGTCGCGAGGTCGAAAAGGCGAACGAACCAACCAAGCCGAAGAAGAACAAGAAGAATAAGAAAAAGAAGAACAAGAAGAAGAAAAAGAAGGACGCCACGAAGAACACCGTCGAGGGCCCCTGGTGAAACTTCGGGCAACGCATAAAGCGAATTGGAGCAACGCGCACGGGGGAGAAAGAGGTGCGAGGCCACTTCCCCGCCTACGTGACGCGCGTCGTACACGTTGGCTCAACCACAGTTACCACGGCGTGGCGACGCGTTCTCTAGGGGTGTTCGGATCACTTCGCACGAAAAGGAACCGTGCGCGGCCGGCTGAAACGTTCGTCGACACCGCGGCGAACAGCGCGGCGAAAGCCTCGTCGGCGGCCGTCGTTTCGGCGTGGGGAGCGAGCTGGGGAGGGAGCGTCACGGGGCCGCGCGCGAGCCGCTCCTCGGGATTCACGTGGCTAACTTTACATAACGTACATTATCGGCGTGGGCTGTGCAAAACCCGCGCTATACTTGATTTCATGCGAAGGTTACTGTGCGCTGGGTTGTTGGTGGCCGCCACCGCGGGCTTTGTCGCCCTGCCGGCTGGTGCGGACACGACGGCGCCCAGTGGCGGTTCGCCGGGCACCACGCTGTCGTTTAACTACAGCGACAACACGTCTCCCGCCTCGGCGAGCAACGGCACCTTTAACATCATCGTGGACGTCATTCCTGCTCACACCACGGGCGTCGTGCGACTCGTCGCCGTGGCGCCGGCGAGCGCCAACGAACCGAACCTGGTCTGCGCTTTTCAGGCGATCACCTACAGTCAGGTCGAGTGCGCTTTTAATTTCACGGCGAGTGGCGTCTGGTCGATTCACGCGGACTACGCCACCTCAACTAAGGATCCCGTGAACGTGAGCGCGACGGCCATCGCGAACCTACGCGTCGGTAACTAGTTGGCCCACGCCCAGCCGCGCCAGTTCCGGGTGCTGTGGGGTGATTTCACGAAGGGTCTCGACCAGGAGATCGTCGTGGCCTTTGACGCCGATGAGGCCCTCACGATCGCTCACGAACGTCGACCCGATCTCCCTCGACCGCGCACGGCCTTCCTGGTCGCCCACGAGGCCTGACCTACACTTCGGCCCATGACTTCACTCTTTGACGTCCAGGGCAAGGTGGTGCTCGTCACCGGTGGTAGTCGCGGCATCGGTGCGATGATCGCGCGAGGTTTCGTCGACGCCGGAGCGACGGTCTATATATCCTCGCGCAAGGCGGAGGTGGGTGACGCACTGGCCAAGGAACTGAGTGCGCACGGCACGTGCGTGTCACTTCCCGCCGATCTGTCGAATGAGGATGAGTGTCGGCGGCTCGCGAGCGAACTCGCCACGCGCGAGAACCATCTTGACGTGCTGGTCAACAACGCGGGCGCGACCTGGGGGGCGCCTATGGCGGACTACGACGAGAGGGCCTTCGAGCGCGTGCTCGCGCTCAACGTGAAGGGCGTCTTTCATCTCACCAAGTTCCTGCGCCACCTGCTCGAAGCGCACGCGAGCGCCCAAGAACCTTCGCGGGTAATCAACATAGGTTCCATCGACGGGATCCACGTGCCCTCGCTCGAGACCTACGCCTACTCCGCGTCCAAGGCGGCCGTCCACCAACTCACGCGCCACCTCGCCAAACACCTGGCCCCCTTGGTGACCGTGAACGCGATCGCGCCCGGCCCCTTCGAATCCAAGATGATGAAATCGACGCTGGAAGCCTTCGGCGACGAGATCGCCGCCGCGGCGCCGATGAAGCGTATCGGTAAACCGAGCGACATGGCGGGCACCGCCATCTTCCTGGCCTCGCCCGCGGCGAGCTACATCACCGGCGTCGTGCTGCCCGTCGACGGAGGAATCGCGACGCTCGCCTAACCAGACTTGGGCGCGCTGCCGAGGGTCACGCGCAGCGTCAGATACTTGGTGCCGCGAACGATCCGCAGCGTGATGACGTCACCGGGTTTGAGTGCGGAGATCACCGAGGAGACGTCCTGGGCGCTCGTGATCGCCGTGCCGTTGATGCCCACGATGATGTCACCTTGTTTCACGCCGCCCGCCGCGGCACCGGTTCCCGAGATCACGCTCATCACGACCGCCCCCGTCGAGATCGTGAAGCCGTATTCGGCCTGTAGTTCTGCGTTCATCGAGGTGATCTCGACGCCGATGAACGCGCCGTGATTCACGACGCTCTCGCCCGCGCGCAACGACTTGAGCAGTGTTTCAATGGTCGCCGCGGGAATCGCGAAGCCGATGTTCTGGGCGTTGGTGCCGTCGGCCAACGTGCCCGCGACCGCGGTGTTCATGCCCACCACGTCACCGGAACTGTCGAGAAGGGGTCCTCCCGAGTTGCCCGGGTTGATCGCGGCGTCAGTTTGAATCATGTTGTCCAGGGTCTCGGTCGAGTTTGTCGTGCCGGCGGTGACGGTGCGCCCGAGCGCCGAGACGATGCCCGAGGTGACCGTCGGGGTACCCGCCGCGAGACCTAACGCGTTGCCGATCGCGACGACGGCGTCACCCACGACCAAGGAATTCGAGTTGCCGAAGGTGACCGTCGGAAGGTTCGAGACACCCTCGACCTTGATGAGCGCGACGTCGTCGATCGGGTTGGTACCCACGAGCACCGCGGGGATGCTCTTGGTCGAGCCGGTACGCGTGACCGTGATGGTGCCGCTTTGCACCGCGGCCGCGATGACGTGGTTGTTCGTGACCACCAGGCCGTTCGAAGAGATGATCATGCCGGTCCCCTGGTCCTCCTCGCCATTGCCTTTCACGTCAATGGATACGACCGAAGGCTGGACCCGGTCGACGAGTTTGGGAATACTCATGCCGTTGGGTAAGGTGGCGGCGCCCGGAGCGCTCGAGACGGCGTTGATCGTCACCCCGTTCGAACTGGAGCTGGAATTCGAGGCGAAATGTCCGGCGAGTCCACCAACGAGGGCGGCGACGAGGAGGAGCGAAACTCGGGTCGACCAGGGTGAGCGACTCGAGCGCGACTGGGACGACAAGGGCGCGGGATCGGGCAGCACTTCTGGCGCTGGTGCGGGTACCGGCGAGGGGTGCTCGGACTGAGCGAGTGACGACTCGTTCGCGTCGTTTTGGTCCGAGGGGCCGGTGTTCACGACGCCATGCTAGGCATCAAATCTAAATTTGGCCTAAATGTCGCTGGAATGTTTGGCTATTTTCCGTGGACTAGATTGGAACCCTATGTCTCGGCGCATTGAGATCGAAATCACCAGCTTGAGCGGCGAACAGGCCACGTGGCGCGCCGCGGGGGCCAAATTGCCCAAGGGTGTGCTCAACGCGTCCCTGGTGCCCGGTGGCCCCGTAGTCGGGACTGTCTACCGCGCCGATATTGAGCAGTACATGGAGGGCATCGAGGTCCTCGCGGTGCTGCCCGCCAAGACCGCGTCGCCGCTGGACCCACGAAACGAACGCGTCGAACTGATCCCGAGCGCCAAGGCGGGTCCCGACGTCGTGGTCACGTACGCCCCCAAGGGCCGTGGCGCCCGGCGAGACTTCGACCGAGACGGTGACACCCGTCGAGAAGGCACCAAGCGCCCCGGCGGGCGACCTGGCCCCAAGGAACGGTCGACGTCGCCGCGTCCCGAGCGGGGCGCGCGAACGGAGAAAGAGCCCCGCGCCGACGCCGCCAGCCCCGGTGAGGGCGCCGAGCGAGGTCCGCGGCCCGAGCGAGGTCCGCGTCCCGAACGAGGAGCCCGACCCGAACGAGGCGCCCGACCCGAACGAGGCGCCCGGGCTGAAGGAGGTCCTCGTTCGGAGCGCTCCCCTCGCCCACCGAGGACCGGTCGCGCACCCCACGTCACGCCGGGGGCACCGCCGATGACCACTATCTATCGCAACGCGTTGCTCGCTACGTTGTCGCCCGAGCAATTGCCCGTCGCCGAGCAGTTGTTGCGAGGTGGCATGCCGGCGGTTCGCGCGGCCGTCGCCGAGCAGAACAAAAACGCCGCCGCCCAGGGTCGTCCCACGGTCGACGCGGCGACGATTGACCGCATCGCCGAAGACCTGCTCGCGCGTACCAACCTGGCGCTCTGGAAGGACAAGGCCGCCGGGGCGATCGGCGCGGGCCGGGAGCTTCGCCTGCGCGACTTGCGGGCCGTCGTGACGGCCGCCAAGACCGTGTCACTCGACGACGAGGCGAAAGTTCAGCAAAAGGAGCTCCAGTCGAATCTCAGTGCACGACTCGAGGTCCTTCGCACGCAGTGGACCGAACGACTCGAGGCCGCCGTCACGTCAAAGAACGTCGCGGAGGCCCTGCGCCTGGTGGCGCGTCCTCCGGACATGTCCACGCGCGTCAGCGCCGAGATGGCGGCGCGGGTGGTCGCAATCACCTCGGAGGCGCTGACCGCGGACCTGGAGCCCGCGAAGTGGCAAGAGATCGTGACCCTCGCCATTGACACCTCGATTCGACGCAACGTCAAGCCTCAAGGGATTCCCAACGACGAGGCGTCGAAGGCTCTGGCGGTGCATAACGCCGGGGCAATTCCCGAATTCGCCAAACTCTTAGGCATGAGAGTTCCGCCGCCGCCGCCGCCTCAGCGCAACGTGCGCCGAACGGTCACTCGGCGCGCATCGTAAGCAGACGCGCCTTCCAGCCGAACGATTCGTAGAGCGATTTGGTCGCGCGGTCTCCCGGCAGGGCAAACGCGTCGAGCACCGCTCGCTGGGACGCGATGACCGCGCCCACGAGTTCTCTCGCCACCCCACGGCGCCGGTACGCGGCGTCGACGTACACGCTCATCAGCACGCCGTGACCCACGAGGGCAAAACCCACCGGATGTTCGGCGTCGCGCGCCACGAAAAGGGAGCCGAGGCTCACGGCCTCGACAAGGACCTCATTGATCGAGCGTCCCGCCATGATCGTCTCGGTGAGCAAGGCGCCGCCTCGTTGCAGGTGTGCGGCACGCAGAGCACGATCAAGGAGCTCTTCGAGCGGTTTCGAGGAAGCGCGAGCCACCTCGACGTTCAGAGGTTCGGGGTTGGACACACCGTCGATGACGGATCCTAGACGCAGTCTCGGCAGAGCATTTTGCCCCGATCGGCGAGCTGGGTCGTCTTTTTGAGCAAGCGACACGACGAGCAGCGGAATTCATCGTCCTGTTTAGGCAGGATCGTCTCGGCGGGGTCGACCAGCGGATCGATCTCCCCGGGTGCCTCGTCATCGTCCTCGGGTGTGCTCGAGCGACGGATCGTCTCAGCGAGAACCTCGTCCAGCGCGAGTTCGACGTCCGCGTCGTCCGCCACGTCATCGTCGTCGGGGATCGCCACCTCGGCAATGACCTCGTCCTCGACGTCGATGACCTCCACGTCAAGAACTCCCTCGACGTCATCGACCTCTTCGAGGTCGTCCTCGTCCACCACTATTTCCTCGTCAAAGCCCTCCGCGAGTTCCTCTTCATCGAATACTTCTTCTGTGTCGCCATCACTAGCCATAAAGTTCCTTCTCTGTAGCGCTGGCAGTGTAGAGCCTTTTCGCGGTTCCGTGCGGCCCTAGAGTATAAAGAATTTGTAACCGTCTCGAAACCTCAACGATTTCGGCGATTTCTTTCTGCGGCGCGCTCGGATTCGAGTCGCTCAAGGTCGGTATCGGAATAATCGATATAGCTCATCGCTCCAGCAATTGCCCGATGACCGGCCTGGTCCTTGATGAGCCGGGCCATCTCATGCGCGACACGCCGGTAGCTGGGGTGCCCCTGGGGTCCTGAGCGCAGTTCGATGAGGTGCATGGCCTCTCGAGCGTTCATCTGCATCTCGTAGCGGATGCGAAACGCGAGCGCGACGCAGTACTGACTCTGTTCGGGGAACTCCTCGCGCATGTCGGCGAACAAGTCGGCGGAGCGATGCAACGACTCCTCGAATCGCGGTGCGAGACCCGCCTCGCGCACGATCTCGGGCACGTCATAACCCAGTTCGACGGTGAGTGGTTGCCATTCGACGGTGAGCAGCCGGTGGCGTTGCAGGTCACGAAACGCGCCGTAGTCGGTGACCAGTTCGAACCGGTAACTCGTTGCCTCGAAGGCCCTTCCGGGACGATGACGTCGATTGGCCCGTGAACCCACGTAAGTGCCCAGAAGTCGGTCCCGCTCGTCGGGACCCAGCAACGCGACCGCCTTGACGACGTCGTCGTGGGCGACGTCAGAGTTCGCGAAGACGATCGCCTCGAGGACCCGCTCCTCGCCGTCGGGATCGAAGTCGATCAGCCGCACACTCTCGACTGGTTCGTCACGGTGGTCGCCGAACATTGAGGCCACGAGTTCGCGCGTGGCCCCCTTGGTCGCACTCAAGTAGTCAGTCCAGGCCACGCCGCGTTCGGGTACGTCGAGTCGCTTGAGGAACGAGGGGATCACCTTGCGCAGTTCCACGAGCATGAGGTCCGCGTACTCGCGCACCTCGGGCAAGGGGTGGGCGCGCATGCGCAAGAGCAGCGACTCGTAGGCCTGGCCCGAGGCGTAGATGCCGAGGTTCGAGAGTGCACTCGCGGGTAAGAGTCCACGAACGGCGTCGAGTGCTTTGGCGCGAATGGCTTGACGGTAGACGAAGTCGGTGTCTTCGGCGGTCTTAGGGAACTTCTTTGCGAGAAAGTCGGTCAGCAGCGGCAACAACTCGGCGTACGTATCGAACATCCGGTCCATCTCGCCGACGTATCGCGCTCCGAAGCGTGATTCGAGCACGTCGTGGTCGCGGTAGAAACGGTAGTGCCCGTTGGTGAGCCGTTTGTCGTAGCCGAGGTAGCGCGTGGACTGCTCGAGGTAACTCATGAGCCGGCCCCATTCGAGAACCTTGGTGAGGATGTTGCTTGATTGTTCGCAGGCCAGGTGCACGCCACCGAGTTGGGCGACTGAGTCGTCTCCGTACTCGAAGAAGATCCTCTGGTAGAGGTCGTCGGCGCGCGCGAGTCCCACCGTGGCGTCGATGGTGACGTCGCCGGCCAGGTCCAGATCACCAACGAATTCGTCGAGGAAGAGTCGGCGCAGGCTCTTCGAAGACCTCGAGTAGCGCGCGAAGAGGGCTCCCTTGACGACCTCGGGCAGGTTGACCAAGGCGAAGACCGGCCCCTCCAGGTTCGTGAAATAGCGCCGCAGGACCGACGACTCAGCGTCCGTGAACTGCTCGGCGACGTAGGGATGCATGGAGTATCGAGATTAGGGGCGAAACTAGCCGTGCGGGTGGACGCTCGAAGCTCCCGCCACCACACTGCGTAAGACGGCGTCACGGGCCGCTACGGCGACGCCGCTGACGTCGCTTTGATGGTCCATGCGCGCCAACTGCTCGCACAGGTCCGCCACCTGCTTGGCGTTGCGCACGAAGTCGCCCGGCGAGGTCTGGCCGATTTCCACGTCGGCGAGGTCGAGCACCGTGCTGAGTGACGCTCCCCTCGCCCACGCCGCGATGGTCGTGGCGAACTTGGCGTCCGGTTCTTTGGCGTGGGGCACTCCGTATCGGTCCTCCACGTCATTGATCGACGCGGTCAACATACGGATCTCGTGGCTGCGTTGGGCGATGTCGCCGCGGCGCACCTGACCGAGGCGATCGTTCAAGGTCTTCTTTTTCTTGGTCGTCACCTGTCGGGCGGCGTTGGGCATCCGTGACGCACGTTTGGACTCATAGACGAAGCACGACAGCACGCCCGCGAGCTCAGACGGTTCGAGGTCATAAAACACGCCTGCTCTGAGTGACTCGGCGATGAGCAGGTCGCACTCGTGGTAGATCGAGCGAAGCAGTTGGCCGTGTTGATTAAGTGCCCATCCCGACGCGTAGCCCAGTTCTTCTAGGACACGGTGGCGAGCGATCATCTGGTCACCGAGCGGACGCTTCGAGCCGCTCGGGCGGTGCTCGGCCTCGAACTGGGCGAACGAACGCTGCACGACCTCGAGGGCGGTCTCGAATTCAAAGTGGTTGATGAGGTTCGCCGTGAGGTTGTAGGTGGGTCGAAAGGAGGAATGCAGGTCCGACGGAGGCGCGAGTGCGACGCGACCGACGTCCGAGAGCGTTACGTCGTTGGCGAAGCAGACGATGGCGTGTCCCTCGTCGTCGAGTCCCCTTCGACCCGCGCGGCCCGTCATCTGCGAGAACTCGCCGCTGGTGAGGAACTTCCTACCGGCGTCGGAGAACTTGGAGAACTTCTCCAACGCGACCGAGCGAGCGGGCATGTTCACTCCGAGGGCCAACGTCTCGGTCGCGAAGACCACGGCGAGCAGGTTGCGTTCAAAGCAGACTTCGACGATCTCGCGAAAGGCTGGGACCATCCCCGCGTGGTGCATCGCGAGACCCCGACGTAGACAGTCAATGAAGTCCTCGTATTCGAGGGCCTTTAGGTCGTCGTGGGAGAATCCCATGAGGCGCGATTCTGCGATGATTTCGATCTCACGACGTTCCTCCGGCGACGTGAAGAGCAGTCCATCGCGACGACATTGGTGCACGGCGTCGTCACAAGCCGCCCTCGAGAAAATGAAGACGATGACCGGCAAGAGGTCGTCGCGCTCGAGGGCCATCAGGAGTTCACTGCGTCGCGGTGAACGAAACGGAGGCGGCGGTGCACTGGATTTGGGACCCTTCCACTTGGGTCCAGGTCGGAAGCGCCGGGTGGCTTTCATCGTATTGTCGATCCGCTTCGACTCATGCGAAAGGTGGGGGCCGTCGAGCAGGTCGACGACGTCGGCCATGGGTTGACCTCGTCGCACGATC
>JBEKWQ010000026.1:0-12207 GCA_049512875.1 Acidimicrobiales bacterium | reverse complement strand
TCGCGGCGACTGACACCAACACGCTGGACTCTTTCTCGGTGGTTAACACCGATGGTGGTACGGCGAAATCGGGTGTGGTTGAACTGAACATTCAGCCGGCTCCGACCATCACGTCGGTCGCTCCCACGACTGCCTCGGCGAACGCAACGACGGCCTTCACACTTACCGGCACGAACTTTGCCGCTGGTGCGTCGGTCTCGGCGACTGCTGACGGCACCTGTGGTGTTGCGACGGTGGTTTCGGCGACGTCAGTCACCGTCTCCTGCACCTTCGGAGCTGCGACATCTGCCGCCGCACTGACGTTGACCAACGCGAACGGTGGTGTCGCGACGTCGGCCACGGTGCTGGCTTCTTCCACGGCGCCCGCCGGAGGTGCCCCGCACGCCACTGGCGAAGCTGGTAGCGCCATCATTGGTCGTACCGTGGACATCGCGGTCGCTGGTGTTGGCTTCTACGGTCAGCCCTCGGTGACGAGCACCGGTAACTCGGTCAAGGCTGTCGTGTCTAAGGACAACGGCACGTTGATGACCGTTCGGGTGACAGTCGGCAAGACGACGGGTCCAGGTGAGCACACGCTGACCTTCACCCTCGCCAACGGCGACGTCTTCAAGGTCAACTACGCGATCATCAAGTAGTTCATAACCTTGTAAGGATTGTGCGGAAGGCCCCCCCTCGAAAGAGGGGGGGCCTTCCGCTTTTGTCGTTATCTCAGTCGGCGTGAAATGTGTGGCAGTTCGCGGTACGCTTCGTCGAGTCATCATCAATCCCGTGGTCAAGAGAAGTTGGCCCCATTACCAGGAGTGAGTCATTATGAAAATTGACGGCGCAAAAGTAGGTGCAAGTGCTTTTCCACTGCTTCGAGTTTCGCGCCACGCGATGAGGGCACTCGTCGCTGTCGGGGTGTTGATCGCGGTGACGCTGCCTTTTACGGTGGCCTCTAGCGCAGGTGCGACCGGGACCATTACGTCTCTCGACTTCGACACCCAAGCGGGCGTTGGTGGCAACGGCACCCAGGCGAGCGGCCTTTCGTTTGGGTCTGGTGGTTCGGGTCGAATCACGATCAATGGAACAGGCTTTGCGCACGACGGCAGCACGGTGACCATTGTCTCGAATGCTCCAGGCGTTACCTTCAGTAACGCGAGCGAGTCCTCGACCAGCCAAGCAGTCGTATCCTTCTCATCGACTTCGGCAACGTCACCTGGTTCATATAACTTGACCTTGAGTGACGGCACCAACGTCGGCGGCATCGTAGCCACCGGTCTGTTCGTCGTAAATCCGGCGCCTTCGATTGCGAGCTTGAGTCTCGCGACGGCCGCGGTGAACGGAGCCACGAACTATACCGAGGTGATTACGGGCGCTGCTTTCGTCGCGACGCCGTCGGTGTCCTTTACGAGTACGGTAAACGGCACTAAATTGCTTTCGGTCTCGACCACGTGGAACAGTTCGACGCAAGTCACCTACGTCTTTGAGGCCCTGAACTCCATCACCAGCGCACCCGCCACTGCGGGTACGTACAACCTGACGGTAACGAATCCTGATGGAGGCACGACGACCAGCTCGGGCGCTTCGACGATTTCGGCGGCTCCCATAGCTAACCTCAATCCTTCGGCGTTCCCGTCGGCGAGTCAGACCGACACCGTGACGATCAATGGTACGGGTTTCGAACAGGGCGCCGTTACGACTTTTCCGGGTTGTGCCGAAGTCTCGTCGGTGACCGCTACCACCTGGAATAGCGCCACGTCACTGACGGTGACCTTCGTCCAGGCCGCCGGTGCGGGAACGTGTAGTGTTACCGTAACGAATCCGGCGCCGAACGCCGGTAACGGCGCAGTCGCCACCTTGACTGGTGCCATCGGATTTAACACCGCCGCACTCGTGGCTCCCACGATCACTGGGACCAGCGACACGACTGCCATTGTGCCTGGTTCTTCCGTCTCGTCAGTAACGTTCAGTGGAAGTGGCTTCAGCCAGTTCGATGCGGGCTACCTCGTGACACAGGCCAATGGTGCGGTTGAAAATGGCGTCACGTTGTCCAATCCCTCGGGCAATACCGGTACCTCAGAAACCTACACGTTGAGCGTGGCCACGGGTCCCGTGGCCGCCGCGGGGCCGGTGACGGTCGCCATTGACGGAGGTAACGCGTTTCCCGCAGGGATCATTGTGGCCGGTCCCGTGATCACCGGACAGTCGCCGGCCGCACTCCCCGCGGAGTCACCCATCGGAACCACGGTCACCTTGACGGGCTCGGGCTTCACCTCCACCCTTTCGGAAGCCTCGTTTGGCGGTGGCGTACTGGCGGGCAACATCAGTTACGTGAACTCGACGACGTTGGACTTCGTGGTGACCGCGTCGCCGGTGCCATCGGATAACCTCAGCGACTACGTCGTAGTCCAGGAGAACGACATCGCGGGCGTACCCTCCTCGTCGGCGTTCTCGTCGAAATACGTGTTCAGGATCAGCGTGCCGCCCAGCATTGTTTCGGATAGCTATCTTCCGGCGGGTACGACTGGGGTGGGCGTCGGCGCCACGGCGCACCCTATGACCATTGTCGGAACGGGTTTCGTGGCTGGCGCGACCGTCGGTAACTTCAAGAACGCCAGTAATATTGCCGATCCGGACGTCACGGCGAGCGGAGCGATCGTCAACCCGAGCGGGTCGGTGATAACGGTATCCATATCGATTGCCGCGGGCGACTCGAACACGCTCGATTCGTTCACCGTGACGAATCCCGACGGTGGTACGGCGAACTCAACGGTCAACACCGTGTGGCTCATCATCCAGCCAGCGCCGACGCTGGCGACGGTCACGCCCGCCAGCGCTTCAGCGAACGCGACCACGGGCTTTGTCCTGACTGGCACCGGTTTTGGCGCTGGTGCTTCGGTCGCGGCGACGGCTGACGGCACCTGTGGCACGGCTACGGTGTCCTCGTCCACGTCGATTGCGGTGTCCTGCACCTTTGGGCCAGCCACCGCGAACGCTTCCCTGCTGGTGACCAACCCCAACGGCGGCACCACCGTCTCGGCGACGGTCCTGGCGTCGACGACTCCGCCACCACCACCGCCCTCGCTTCGCATCGTGAGCGAAAAGGGTAACGCCGTGGTTGGACGCACCGTGTCGATTACCGTCACGGGTACCGGTTTCAGCGGCAAGCCCAAGGTCACGAGCAACGGTACATTGGTGAAGGCCGTCGTGACACGCGCGTCGAGCACGCAACTTATCGTGCAGGTGACGGTGGGTAAGACGGCGCGCGCGGGTCGGCGAACCTTCACCTTCGCCTTCGCCGGGGGCAAGGTCGCACGGCTGAACTACCTCATCATCAAATAGTTGCTCGCTCGCTCGAACGAGGTAGTCGCGAGGTCGCGGCAGCTTCGTTCGAGCGAGCGGGTGGACCAGGGTGATGAGGCCACCAAAGGTTTGGTTAAGAAGAAGCCTTGAGGTTCCAGGTGGATCCCTCAGGACCGTCCTTGACCTCGATGCCCGCGTCCACGAGCGCGTCGCGTAGTTGGTCGGCGAGGGCGTACTGGCCGGCGGATCGGGCGCTCTCGCGCGCAGCGAGGACACCTTGGACCAACGGTCGCGGGTCGATGAATCCATCACTGCCCGTGGCGCTCATGCGCACGAGTTCGGCGAGGGCCTCTATCGCTTCGGCCCCCCCGCCTCGCGCGCGTTCGGCCAGGTCGCTCGGTGTTGAGAGGGGACTGGACGTCTCCGGGGAAGTAGGACGGGAGTTCGCGACCTCAGTGGAACGTAGCTCTTCGAGTGGCGTCGTCGAATCGTTCTCGAGAATGCGAATTGAGCCATGTAAGCGCCAATAGCCTTGGGAGCGGCCGAGGACTCGCAGGGTGTCCGCCTCGAGGTCGAGCAGTAGGGCGGTGTGTTCGTCGACGCCAAGCGTGGAGACGTCGAGGGGAAGGTCCCGTTCCATCAGCTCCAGACGCCGCATTCCTAGGTAACAGCAACTGGTGTCGTAGTTGGACCCCTCTTTGTTGTCGAAGTGGGGGATCACGACGCAACGAAGCCCGAAGGGTGCCAGGATGTCAAGACCCTCGTTCCAGTAGGGCGCCGCACCGACTTTGTAGATCTCATAGACGGGCGGACTGAAGGCGCCCAGCGTCGCCGCGGCTGCCGAGGAGAAGCAGAGCGTGCCACCCTGATGGAGGATCGTGTCAAAGTCCTCGCTTAGATGTAGGGGCAACCATTGGGAGACGGCATAACTTGGGCTGCCGGGCCCGGCGAAGACGTAATTGGCTTCGCGTACCTGCTGTTTGAAAACCGCACGTTCGATCTCCGTTGCCTTTTGGTATGAAGGGAAGTGCAGGGGGGTGAACTTCGCGTGCAGCGAGGTATCGAAATAGGTGACCAGCTTTTCGGTCATCTGGGGCACGTTCTCCTGGAAGCCGTAGGCGGTGTCGATGGTGACCGCTCGTAGATCACCACCGTGGTGCTTGAGCAACTCCCGGTGAACCTTGGTCATTCCCGGAGCGGTCTCGCCCGAGCCCAGAATTGCGAGCGTTCCTTTGGCCATTCATGCATCGTACCGGTCGACCTTTGAGGACCGCCGACGGGTTGACTAGTTTAGGGACGTGACGGGTGTCGTTTTTCAAGTCCGCGAACGCTCCCGGGGCAACGTCACCTTCTCGATGATGCTCTGGGCGACCGCGATGGCGGCCGTGCTCTTCCTCGTCGAGTCGCGACTCGCGGATCGTGCGGACAGCGTGTGGGCGGGGATCGGCGTCACCGCCCTCTTTGGCGTGTATCTCGGATGGCGTCGTCGCGCGGCCGCGGTCTTCATCGCGCCGTTCGTCAGTTGGTTGTTCGCCTGGTTCCCTCTGTGGGTCGCCGCGATGATTCATGACGGCGCCCTGCGAGGATTGTTCTGGGGCCTCTTCCTGGTGACCGTGGGATGGGTCCTGATCGGTTTCGTGGAGTTCGTGTGGCTCGGGGCGGTCGCGTTCCTCGTGCGCTCGCTACGCGGTCCGTCTGGACGCGGTGACGCCAAGGTCGTCATCTTCGGACCCGACGAACACTGAGTCCAAAGATATCGCCCGATCAGGGAAGCCTCGAAGCGAAGGCGTCGAGGTTCTTCTCCCAGATCGCACGCAGAATCGGTGACGCCACGAGTGCGCCGACTGGCCCGCCCATCCACCACGGGAAGAGAAGGTTCTCGCGCCAGGCGAGCAGCGTCCCGGTGCCGCGCGGCGACAGGGTGAAGACGCCGCGTCCCGTGACGACTCCGTGATGTTCGACGCCCATCACCGCCTTGTCCACCCAGGTGGTGATGGTCATGGCGTCGAGCAACGTGATCGGTCCGACCTTGGTGGTGCAGCGAAACGCCGTGCCGACGCCTTCGCGTTGGTCCGAGTCGAAGACAATGCTCACGGCGTCCATCATCCAGTTCACGTGACGGTCGATGTGGCGTAGCTCCTCCCACACGACGCCCGGCGACTGAGTGAGTGAGCGTTCGACTCGGATGCTGGTCACGACGTGAAGACCGGCGCCAGTCGGCGCCACTCGTCGAGGGGAATCGTTGACCGGTCGGCACCGAGCACCTGGAGACAGACGTGGTCCGCGCCCGCCGCGCGATGTTCGTTGACCCGCTCGAGGATCGTTTGCTCGTCGCCGTGCACGACCATCGCCTCACAGAGGCGCTCGGACCCGCCACGCACGAAGTCCTCGTCGCGAAAGCCGAGCCGTCGCCAACTGTGGCGATAGTTGTCAAGGCCGGTGTAGTCATTGAGATAGTTGTGCGCGCGCTCGAGGTACTCCTCGCGGCTCTCTCCGAGCACGACGGCCTGTTCGACGCCGATGAACTTGTCCCCGACGATTTGTCTCGCGAGCGCGGTGTGCTCGGGGGTCACCAGGTACGGGTGCACACCATCGGCGAGCGTCGCGCCGAGCTCGAGCATCTTCGGTCCAAGCGCCGCGATCACCGTGGCGAACTCGTGGTCGCCCTCGGGCGCGAACATCGGGGCGGCGTTCATCGCGCTGAGGAACTGGCGCATCTGGGCGAGCGGCGCGGCGTACTCGTGGCCGCGTAGTCGCTGCACGAGCGGTTGGTGACTCACGCCAAGTCCCAGCACGAAGCGGTCGTCGTAGGCGGCGTTCAGCGTCCTCGCCGCGTTCGCGCTCGTGACGGCGTCGCGGGCCCAGATGTTGGCGATACCGGTGGCGACGGTGAGTGACGAGGTCGCCGCGAGCAGGAGACTCGCGCTCGTGAAGGACTCACGACCCCACGCTTCGGGTAACCACATCGCGGAATAACCGAGCGATTCGAGTTCACTGGCCACCTCACCGCTGCGCGACGCGGGAAGCGATTCGTGGGTGCTCGTCCAGATCCCCACCGTGGCGCGCAGCCGTTCGAGCGAGGAGGGCAGCGCCGTCATGGAGCGCATTTTAGGGAGTTTGCTTGCGAGCCGTCGGGGCGACCACAATGGTTCATGGCCTATCTGGTGGCGGCCGTCTCCGCCTGGTTGGTACTTTCTGCGCTCACGGCGCTTCGTCCCGGACGTCGCGGTGTCTTGGCCGCGCTGGCCTATCCCGTGGGGTGGGCCGCGGGCGAGTTGCCGGTCCAGGCCATCGTCGTCGAAGGTGTGCTGGTGGGCGTCCTCGTGTGGTGGGGTTGGCCCTCGACGAGCTGGCTCGGTGTGGTGATCGTCGTCTTCGCGTCGATCGTCGTACTCGAGAATCTCGCGCTCGTCGCGATCCAGCTCGACTCGCGACGGGTGGTGCGCCGCGCGCTCGCGACGAGCCCGCGAGCACCGTTGGTACTGCCCTCACCTCGCGAGGACCGGTTCGGTGCGTGGTGGCGCACCGCCCTGCAGGTGTCCTTGCATCCCCGTGACATGCAGTTGATCCGTAACGTCCCTTACGGACCCTTGGCTCGTCACCGCCTCGACGTCTGGCGCACGTCGAGGACACCCAAGAATGCGCCGGTCATCTTCTACGTTCACGGCGGGGCCTGGACCTTCGGGGACAAGCGCGAGCAGGGCCGTCCCATGCTCCACGAGTTCGTGCGCCGTGGGTGGGTGGCGGTTACCTGCAACTACCGGTTGGCGCCTCAGAACCTCTGGCCCGCTCAGATCGAGGACGTCACCCGCACGCTCGGTTGGATCAAGAAGTACGTCGCCACCTACGGCGGGGATCCCTCGCGCGTCGTCGTCGCGGGCGGATCGGCCGGCGGTCACCTGGCGGCGTTGCTGGCGCTCTCCTCCGAGGATCCGACCTGGCGTCCCAAGGACGTCGAGGGCGTCGCCGACTGGAGCGTGCGCGGCGCGATACCGCTCTATGGCGTGCTCGAGATGACCGGCGACGAGGCGCACTGGCGCGGACTCGGACGTGGACTGCGAACCTTGCTCGAGAATCGCGTCGTATTGAAACCCTACGACGAGGACCCCGCGCTCTATAGAGCCATGTCGCCCTATCACCGAGTGCACGAGAACGCGCCGCCGTTCCTCGTCGTCCAGGGCGGGAACGACACGCTGGTCGACGTGAACGTCGCGCGAAACTTCGTCGAGCGGTTCCGGCGCGTCGCCCTGTCGCGCATCTATTACGTGGAACTTCCCTTCACCCAGCACGCCTTTGACGTGTCGGCGAGTCCTCGGACCTCGGCGGTCACCCGGGCGGCGGTGGTCTTCGCCGAGTCGGTGGTGCACAGCGCGCCGGCGCTCTCTGACGAATTGCTCGCGAGCTACGAGGTGCCACCCACCGAACTCTCTGTCGACCTGTCCTCGTCGCGACGCGTCGAGGCGACCGAGGCGGCCCGCGAGCTCGGGCCCTACTGGGTGCTCAGTGCCGACAACCCATTTTCGCAGCGTCTCGATGTCGGCGAGAACGAACGGCGGCGCGAGGAACTGGCCGAGGTGCTCAAGACCCACGGAGTCGTCTTTCGTTCGTCGCTCGCTCGCGACCCGTCGGGGCAATGGCCCGACGAGCGGGGCTTCGCGGTCTTTGGCACCTCGGAGACGTTTGTGCGCAGTCTCGCGAGGTCCTTCGAGCAGTTCGCGTTCTACTTCGTCGACGACGTCGAGGTTCGTGTGCTGCGCTGTGACGAGGCGTCCCTAGTTGGCGGCGAGCGTCACCGCCACTGAGACCTCGGGGGCATCGACGTAGTCGAAGGACTCGACGGCGCCGGCGTCTTGGAGGTCGCGCTCGCTCACCCGAATCGCCGCCACCCACTCTTGGGGTCCGTGGGCGCGCACTAGTTGGACCTGGGCTCGCTGGGAGAGTTTCGCCTCGCTCTTCGCGCGTCGAATCGCTTCGAGGACCTCGCCGACGCTTCGATAGACGAATCCGGTCGTGTCGGGGGCCTCGAGGCCGGCGAGGTCCTCGAGGTTTGGCCAAGGGGCGAGATGGATGGAGTCGTCGTGCCACCAGCTCCAGACCTCTTCGGTGACGAAGGGGATAATGGGCGCGAAGAGCCGCTGGAGCACCGAGAGCAGGATCGCGAGCGTCGCTCGCGCCGAGGTGGTCGCCGCCGCGTCGGTCCCGCCGTAGGCGCGGATCTTGACCAGTTCGACGTAGTCGTCACAGAACGACCAGAAGAACGCCTCGGTCCGCTCGAGGGCGCGGGCGTAGTCGTAGTTCGAGAACGCCGTCGTGCACTCACTGATGAGTTGTCCGAGCAACGCCAGGAGGTCCCGGTCGAGGGGCTCGGTGACGTTCTCGAGCGACAGCGACGTCGTCCCTTCGAGGCGTCCTAGTACGAACTTCGAGACGTTGAGCAACTTGATCGAAAGTCGTCGTCCGATCTTCATCTGCGCTTCGTCGAGTGCGGTGTCGACGCCGGGTCGACCCGACGCGGCCCAGTAGCGCAGCGCGTCGGCCCCGTGGGCTTCTAGAAGCGGCATCGGCGTGGTGACGTTGCCGAGGGACTTGCTCATCTTTCGCCGCTCGGGGTCGAGCACCCACCCCGAAATCAGGGTATTCGCAAAGGGCAACTCGTCGAACTCGAAGTGGCTGCGAACCACCGTCGAGAACAGCCAGGTGCGGATGATCTCGTGGGCCTGGGGGCGTAGGTCCATGGGAAAGACCCGCTCGAACAGGTCGGTACCCCAGTGGCCCGCGATCCAGGGGGAAAGTGAACTGGTCGCCCAGGTGTCCATGACGTCGGGGTCGCCCACGAAGCCGTGGGGTTGGTTGCGCTGGGCTTGGTCGTAGCCCGCGGGCACGTCACTCGAGGGGTCGACCGGCAGGTCGGCGAGATCGGCCAGGATCGGCGAGTCGAAGTCCACGTTGTTGTTGGCGTCGGTGGGGTACCAGAGGGGAAAGGGCACGCCGAAGAAACGCTGGCGCGAGATGTTCCAGTCGACGTTGAGGCCCTCGACCCAGGACTGGTAGCGGTGCTTCATGAACTCGGGATGCCAGTGAAGCTCTCGCCCGCGCGCGAGGAACTCCTCACGATGCGCGAGCGTCGAGACGAACCACTGGCGCGAGGTCACGATCTCGAGGGGGCGCTCGCCCTTCTCGTAGAACTTGACCGGGTGGGTGATTGGACGGACCTCGCCGATCAGTTGGCCACTCTCGCGCAGCGCCTCGACGATCGTCGCGCGAACCTGATTGACCGTGCGTCCCTCGAGCTGCGCGTAGAGTTCGCCGGCGGCTTCGGGGTTTCGACTGGGGAACTCCTCGCTGGTGAAGTCGCACGCAATGAATCGTCCGTCGCGGCCGATCAGCGCCCTCGTGGGTAGCGAGAGCTCGCGCCACCAGGTCACGTCGGTCGTGTCACCGAAGGTGCAGATCATCGCGATGCCCGAACCCTTCTCGGGGTCGGCTAGTTCGTGCGCGAGCACCGGCACCTCGACCTGAAAGAGTGGCGTGAGCACGTGGGTGCCGAACAGATCGCGGTAACGGGTGTCGTCTGGGTGCGCCACGAGTGCGACACAGCTCGCGAGCAGCTCGGGTCGGGTGGTCTCGATCTCGATCGATCCACTCGCGTCTATTTTGCCAAAGGCGATGCGGTGAAAATTGGCGGGGCGCTCGCGGTCCTCGAGCTCGGCTTGGGAGACGGCCGTGCGAAAATCGACGTCCCACAGCGTGGGGGCGACCGACGAGTAGACCTCGTTACGTTGAAGCATCGCGAGGAACGCGCGCTGGGAGACTTCTTGGGCGTGGTGCGAGATCGTCGAGTACTCGAGGCTCCAGTCGATACTGAGCCCCAGGTGTCGCCAGAGGTTCTTGAAGACCTCCTCGTCGGCCTCGGTGAGGCGATGGCAGAGTTCGACGAAGTTCTTACGTGAGATCGAGAGCTTCTGGTCGCCGGGCTTCTCGGGTGGGGCGAAGTTCGCGTCGTAGGCGAGCGACGGGTCACAGCGCACCCCGAAGAAGTTCTCGACCCGACGTTCGGTGGGCAGCCCGTTGTCGTCCCAGCCCATTGGGTAGAAGACCTTCTTGCCGGTCATGCGCTGGTAGCGCGCGACGATGTCGGCGTGGGTGTAACTGAAGATGTGACCCATGTGCAGTGAACCCGAGACCGTCGGCGGCGGGGTGTCGATCGAGAAGACCTTGTCGCGGGTGGCCCGGCGATCGAAGTGGTAGGTCGCCTCTTCGTCCCAGCGTCGCATCCAGGCGGCCTCGATCCCGTCGACGCTGGGCTTGTCGGGGATGCGCCCGTCGGTGCTGAGAGAATCGCCGTTCATGGTTGACGTAGTTTAGGTCAATGATTCGTCTCTTCGATTCCGTGCACGGCGACGTGCGAGAGCTCGAACTGCGTGACCCCGGGCGGATCTCGATGTACGTCTGTGGACCCACGGTCTATGACCTGCCCCACCTGGGCCACGGTCGCTACACCCTCGTGTGGGACGTGGCGCGACGTTGGTACACGTTTCGCGGGTACGTGGTGGATTACGTCTCGAACATCACTGACATCGACGACAACATCATCAACCGCGCACTGAAAGAGGGCACGACCGAACCCGAGGTCGCCAGACGCTTCGAACAGGAGTGGTGGGACGCCATGGACCTCATCGGTGTGGCGCGACCCAGTCGCGTGCCCCGCGCGACCGAGTACGTGTCGGACATGGTCGAGCTCGTCGCGTCGTTCCTCAACGACGACATTGGCTACGCGACCAGTGACGGCGTCTACTTCGACGTGCGTCGCGTACCCGATTACGGTCTGCTCGCGGGCCAGCCCCTCGATTCGCTGCGCGCGGGTGCGCGCGTCGAGGCCAACGACGAGAAGCGCTCACCCCTGGACTTCGCGATCTGGAAGTTCGCCAAACCCGGTGAGCCGAGTTGGCCCGCGCCCTTTGGCGACGGTCGCCCCGGGTGGCATACCGAGTGCGTCGTGATGTCCCTCGACCTGCTCGGTGAGGGCTTTGACCTGCACACCGGTGGCCTCGACCTGCGTTTTCCCCACCACGAGAACGAACGGGCCCAGGCCCTGGCGGCGGGTCGTGACTTCGCGCACCACTGGTCACACAACGGGTGGGTCATGGTGGGCGAGGAGAAGATGAGCAAGTCCCTGGGCAACTTCACCTCGCTTTCTGACATGCTCGCCCAGACCGACCCTCGCGCCTACCGTCTGCTCGTGCTGCGCTCGCATTACCGCTCACCCATCGAGGTGACGCCCGACACCGTCGCCGACGCGGAGCGCGCCCTCGCGCGCCTGGACGCGCTGGCGCGTCGATTCGACCTGCCCACGCTCGCCGGCGACGCCATGGTGATCGGCTCGGACTACACCTGGTCCGGTCTCGCCGGCGCGCTCTACGAGGGTCTCGCCCTGGTGCTCGATGACGACCTCAATACGCCTCTGGCGCTCGCCCAGCTCTTCGAGGCCGTCTCGGCCGCGAACGCCGCGGCGGACCGGGGTGACCAGGAGAGCGCCAAAGAGCTCGCCGGGGCGGTCGCGGTGCTTTTTGGGGGCCTGGGGCTCGGGCTTCGAGCCAGTGCCGACGTGGACGACGACGACGCCGAGGACCTGGTCGCCGCTCGTGACCTCGCCAGGGCCCAGAAGGACTGGGCCAAGGCCGACCGGTTACGCGCAGAGCTCGAAGAGCGGGGGTGGGTTGTCGAGGACTCGGCGGCGGGCACGCTGATCCGACGGCCCTAAAAATATTTGGAGCCGCGGGAATTACGATGTAGCCTTGTTACGAGGTTGCCGTTGTGGTTCCCTCCGGAACCGGCGAAAGTCGATTCCAAAGAAACAAGGAGGCCCACAGTGGCTGTAGGAACCGTCAAGTGGTTCAACGACGAGAAGGGCTGGGGATTCAT